>CAYNGN010000263.1:0-4638 GCA_964396615.1 uncultured Thiothrix sp.
GGTAAGGTTGCTGTTGACTATATTGGTAAACTTAAAACAAAAGCACAAATGATTGATTTAGGATTTTTAATCTATAATAAGGATCTATGGGGTGTGATTCCTATTCGTGAAATAGGCTTACTCTTTTTACTCATTGCAACGGTCTTGACGTTTATTTCTATGGTTCAATACTTTAAAAGTGCTTTTAAAACATAAGCTTACTACTTAAGAGGATCACTGTTTGAATCCTAGTGTATACAGAGGGCGTTTTGCCCCTTCGCCTACAGGGCCGCTACATATGGGGTCATTGGTCGCTGCTGTTGGTAGCTATTTGCGCGCAAAACAGCAACAGGGAAAATGGCTGGTGCGTATGGAAGATATTGATACTTTACGTGAAAAAAAAGGTTCTGCGGCTTCTATTTTGCATAGTTTGGAAGCGCATGGCTTATATTGGGATGAAGATGTGGTTTACCAAAGTCAGCGCCACTCTTATTACCAACAAGCACTTGATATCTTGATCGAACGTAAACTAGCTTACCCCTGTAGTTGCTCGCGGAAATTTTTGCTAAAAACAGCAAAAAGAGGCAAATTTGGTACTATTTACCCTAATATTTGCCGTACCGATTATGTGCCAAATCTTGATCGAGACCCTGCCATTAGAGTCCTCATTGATGACACCAGGTGGTGCTTTGTTGATAAATTACTGGGTCTGTATTCTCAACAGGTTGAGACGGAAGTGGGGGATTTTATTATTAAGCGTTCCGATGGCTTGTTTGCTTATCAACTTGTAGTGGTGGTTGATGATAACCTGCAAGGCATCACCGAAGTGGTGCGTGGTGAGGATTTACTCAGTGCAACACCAAGGCAACTCTATTTACAGTCTCTTTTTGCTTACCAGCAGCCCGATTATATGCATTTACCATTAATGTTGAATGAGCAACAGCAAAAGCTAAGCAAGCAAACATTTGCTCAAGCACTTGATAGTCGTAAAGCATCAGCAAACTTAATAACCGTTCTGCGATTTCTTGGTTTTCAGGTTAGTCGCTCACTGGATAATGAGCCCCCTGAACGTTTACTTCAATGGGCTGGTTTACATTATAGTGATTCTGTTCTCGTGTTTGAGTAGCTATAATGTGCTAAGGTCATTAGGATAAATAATAGTGCTAAAATACCATGAAGCTGTTGATTTACCCTATAATTTGATCGTAATAACGGTTTGTTATTTTTTATAAAAACTGAAAAATTATTCCCCTTGCTTTAGGAACATGCATGAATGGATACAACATCTATGATTAAACAAACCTTGATGATATTACTTGCTTTTGCACTGCTATCTTGTGGAAAAGATGATAATGAAGACGAGGAAAAAGGAGTTGTGTTCCGCGATCCTGTGCAACAACAAGCGCCTAGAATGCGTCCTGTTTTATTGTCAGTGAATTTAAATACGGTAAATATGCGTTCTGAGCCAACCATGAACAGTTCAGTGATTGCCAAACTTTCACATGGTAGCCGATTAATTTGGTTAGGTAGTGTGAGTAAAGCAACTTCACCGATTACGTTACGGGGTATTCGTTACAATGACCCTTGGTTGTCGGTTAAAAATGGTCAAGAACAAGAGGGTTGGATTTATGCTGCAACCGTTGAAGTACAAGGGATGAGTGATGAAGCGAAGCGATTACGCTTAGGCTTGATGTCAGGTCGAATTAATGCCTTTTTTAGCGGCGATATTATCCAAGAATTGATTGCCTATCAAGATAGCTATATGAGTGCTAAAAATGGCATACAGATGTTACGTGTTTTTGAGACAGGTAAGTCTCTTAAAGTAAAGCTTAATAAAATACTGGCAAAGAAAATACGCGTAAATCCAAAGGCAAAACCGAATGTATCGTGGTTAGATCAAGCCATGCCTGGATTTCGTTATGTGTATTATTCAAAGAAAAAACGCTATCAGTTGACTGAAGATTATTCAGGTTTGTTGATGAAAGCACAGCAAACAGCAGGTGTTGAAGATGATGAAATATTTAAGAGATCTTTGAGTAGATAGATTTTAAAATTGTTATTCACAGTGCGCTTAATGAAGCATGACCGCCTTTCCTGTAGACTGACGACACTTTTTACGGCTTAGGGGTAAGCGACAGATTATGACACAAGCTATCCAACGACATAAAACCATCCCTGTCCAAGTGGGCAATGTAACCATAGGTGGCAATAACCCTATTGTTATCCAATCAATGACTAATACGGATACCGCTGATGTGCTTAGTACGGTTATACAAGTTGCTGAATTGGCAAAAGCAGGTTCAGAATTAGTGCGTATTACCGTTAATAATCGTGAATCCGCAGCAGCAGTGGCAGAAATTCGTGAGCGTTTGGATAAAATGAATTGCGCTGTTCCCTTAGTCGGTGACTTTCATTTTAATGGTCATAAACTCTTAGAAGCGCATCCTGAATGTGCGGAAGCATTGGCGAAATACCGTATTAATCCGGGTAATGTGGGTAAAGGTAAAAAGCGTGATGAGCAATTTGCGCAAATGATTGAATTGGCGGCACGATTTGATAAAGCCGTGCGTATTGGTGTTAATTGGGGATCATTAGATCAAGAATTGCTCCAACGTATGTTGGATGATAATGCCCAACAGCAACAGCCTAAAGCAATTGAAGACGTGATGCATGATGCGTTAATTGAATCTGCCTTATCCAGTGCAGCTTTGGCGGAACGTTATGGCTTACGCCCTGACCAAATCGTGATTTCGTGTAAGTTAAGCGGTGTACAAGGCTTGATTCGTACCTATCGTGATCTGGCTAAATTATGTGACTATTCCTTACATTTAGGCTTGACTGAAGCAGGAATGGGCAGCAAAGGTATTGTTGCCTCAACCGCTGCATTATCGGTATTATTACAAGAAGGCATTGGCGATACGATTCGTATTTCTCTTACTCCTGAACCAGGTGCGCCACGTGAAAAAGAAGTGATTGTCGGGCAAGAAATTCTGCAAAGCATGGGCTTGCGTTCCTTTACGCCACAGGTTGTTGCCTGCCCTGGCTGTGGGCGTACCACCAGTGATTATTTCCAACATCTTGCCGAAGATATTCAACATCATCTGCGTGAACAAATGCCACTTTGGCGTAAGCAATATGTGGGCGTAGAGGATATGTCAGTTGCGGTAATGGGGTGTGTGGTTAATGGCCCTGGTGAAAGTAAACACGCAAATATTGGCATTAGCTTACCAGGCAATGGCGAAAAACCGACTGCCCCTGTGTATGAAGACGGTAAGAAAACGGTTACCTTGCGTGGCGAGCATATTGCACAGGAGTTTATGCAGTTAGTCGATGACTATGTGGTCAAGTCTTATGGCTAGATGATTCTTGTTATTCAGGAATTACTCCTTCAGGTAATTTTAGGGTGTCGTTGATTTTGTTTGGTACGCATATAGTCTTCTTTGAGTCGGTTAGAAATACTGCGACCAAAATGAATATTGTAGCCTTGTAGCCATCTCCTTATACACAAGTATGGCAGTTATGTGAAATCAACGACTTACATACAGGCTAACTATTCATCTTCATCTATAAGTGACTGTTTTCACTTGTATTAAAAATCAGAAGAATATTTTTGTTAAATCAATATAACCTATTGATTTAAAATAATATATATCACTTGCGTATAAGGAGATGCCTTTAGGGGGGAGTCGTTGATCAACCTAATCTAACGCTTTTGTTACATAAAAAGCACCACGTAAGTCACCAGGTTTAAAGCCAGTCGCTTTGTCATCAGGGTAATGTTTTTTAAGTTTGGCACTAATTTCAGGTGAAAGTGTTGCGCCATGGCAGGTTAAACAAACAGCCCCTGTTGGAATGGCTTTCATAAAACGAAATTCTTGTTTGTCATCAACCGTAATCGTTTTAGCATAGACCAATGAATCAGGTTTTTCACCTTTTAGTTTGCGTGCTTCAAAATCATTTAACACGGTAGTTTGCCATTCATTGGGTGCATTTTTTGGATTACGATTTTTTAAACTGATCCGACCAATATCAAGCTTCTTTTCCGCTGCGACGGTCGCAGTCAGTTCAGGCGCTTTAGTCACACAAACATCCATTGCAGCTACTGGTCCACCCGCTTTCATTGCTGTCATTAATTCATTTTTAAGATCACCGCCTAAGGCTTTTACCGCACCTTTTGCCTCTTCAATTAGGGCTTTATCGGCAGGTGCTTCTTGTGCTGCACCTTTTTTCTCATCAGCGCCCCCACAGGCAACAAGACCTAAACTTACACAAATTACTGCTAAATACGCTTTCATACACTTTACTCATTTTAATTAATCAACTCATTTAGCGCGCTATTTTGACCATAAATAAAGCAAACAGCAAGCATAGTTGTAAACTATTTGTACTAATTATGAGGAAGCTCAATAAGTAGTTAACCAAAAATATCAGAACAAATTTCTAAGTGAAATTAATATGATATTCTTGACCAATAGTAGCCA
Organism: uncultured Thiothrix sp.; assembly: GCA_964396615.1. GTDB lineage: Bacteria > Pseudomonadota > Gammaproteobacteria > Thiotrichales > Thiotrichaceae > HyVt-477. The sequence goes on from CAYNGN010000263.1 coordinate 4,461, forward strand.
AAATATTACATGGAAAAAGCCCTTGCCATTCATCAGCGTTATGGTAATACAAACCTCATTAGCTTTGCATTAAACAAAAAACGTGTGGAATAGATTGCTTTTTATTGCAGACAGAAGCGTAGCCTGAATGGTGTGATCTAAAATCCAGCACCAGTCATCCGCTATCTCTTTTGGACAC
>CAYNGN010000264.1:0-1909 GCA_964396615.1 uncultured Thiothrix sp.
GCTAAAGGTAAGGTTGTGCCTTCCACCTATGCCAAGGCGGCAAAAGCAGCAGGGTTAAATATCATTACATGGTCATTGGAGCGTTCGGGATCATTAAAAAAAGGTGGCGGTTGGTATTATCAAACCATTAGCGATGCCATTGAGCGCGAAGGCGATGTGATGATGGTATTGGATGTGTTGGCACAGCAAGTGGGTATTAAAGCCATTTTTTCTGATTGGCCTGCGACGGTGACGTATTATGCCAATTGTAAGGGATTATAGTTTTTTACCTCACTGCTTAAATTTCCGTACCCTTCGGCTACGCTCAGGGTTTCAAGATAGGCAATCGGGGTTATGGTCTTTTTAGTCGATCAGGAATGCTATGGATAACGTTATAACTAAAGGGTGTCCACCAACTTATGCTCACGCCCGATTGGCGTAACACATTACCAACCCATGTGTTACAGGTGGTAAAGATATTGTAAGTGCCTGAGGCATAATAAAAACGGTCATGTGTGTCATAACCAAGGAAAGCTAACTGTGGCGTAGCGGGTTGAAACGTTTTTAAAATATGCTGTTCTATTGCTTGGCTTGTTGCTGTATTGATGCGCAATATCACGGTTTCATCAAGTGGATAATCATTAGGGGGTAAGTAATGGAGATGTAGATAGGAAGACGTATTAGTAAACAAGGCTCTTAGTGCGACCTCTGGTTTTAAATCTGCCCATGTGGGGGTTAATTGATAGAGCTGTTGGTCTCCCCAGCCTACTAGCAAATAGCCCTGTTTTTTGGGGATAAGAGCAGGCAATAAGCGCTGCCAATCGACAGAAGTGAGTGAGAGATCAAGCATAATATTACTATGCGCCAAATTACGGGTAACTGAAATATAGCGTGTTGTTTCGTCGCTGTGTTGGGTGGTCGATGTTGGAAATAGCATGAGTAAAAACGCAATTGATATATAAGCAGTAAAGGGTAATAGCAATAAGATCAATAGCATTTTTAGTGCTTTTAGGATGGCTTTAGTCAATGAATTCGAGACGCTCTTCAGGTTTTGTTGGGGCTGCTTTTGCACACGCACGGTCTTTTGAAACATTATAGCCATCTACACGGCAGGCGAGTACCGTTTCTTTGGCAATATCTACGGCTAAATCCATGCCGAAACTCCTTTTATAATAAGAAAAAAATAGTTGGTTAATTAGGTGATTTTATCATTTAGTCAGGATTCGTTAATCTGAGCTATAGATTCACATTGATATTATTTATGAATGAATAATCAAAATTGATTGTTTTTTAGCATTGGGCTTGCTTAATAACTATAAATGGGGAACAACGTGGGATTAAAAACGCTATTAATTGTTAGCATTGCTGTATTTTTACCAGCTTGTACAGCGGTGAAGGTAAAGCAAACATCGGAAAAACTTATTCCGTCTCGGGTCAAAGGCGTTGTTAAGGTAACGCAAACACAAGTGCAACCTGAGCCTGTTAAAAAAAATGAAAATATAGCATCACCAAAGGATGAATATACAATACAGCAAGCATATGAAGCATTACTATTAACGTCACCACGTCTTAGGAAAAAAAAGCAACTGAAGGTTTCTCATACGCAAGAAGGCAAAGCCTCTTATTATAGCTCTGTCTTGCATGGTAGGAAAACAGCCAGTGGTGAGATCTACAATGAAAACAAATTAACGGCTGCGCATAAACATTTACCTTTTGGTACAAAGGTACGTGTACTGAATAAAAGAAATGGGCGTACTGTACTAGTGAGCATTAATGATCGAGGGCCTTTTGTAAAAAAGCGAATATTGGATTTATCTTATGTTGCTGCGCAACAGTTGGGGATGATTAGAGCAGGAGTGACTTCTATCAAAATGGAAGTGCTGCAATAAAAACTTATAATTATAATTAATTTTATTAATCTTTGCTTATA
>CAYNGN010000264.1:1937-4609 GCA_964396615.1 uncultured Thiothrix sp.
CACCTATAATAAAAATTGAGTGTTTTAATGAAAAAAACTTATCTGCTTGGGGCAAGCTTTATTCTGCTGAGTGCGTGTAATAGCAACCCTGTTGATCTTAATAGTCTTAATCAAAGCTATTATTGTGAATCCTCTGCACAGGTAAAAGCCAATACGCTGCGCTTGATTAATCAGGCACGTTCGGTAGGACGTTATTGTGGTGCAAAATACTATGCAGCAGCACCCCTTGTGCGTTGGAGTCAACAACTTACGTTAGCGGCTAAAAGACATTCTGATGATATGGCAGGGCGTAATTTTTTTAGTCATGAAGGCTCAGATGGCAATGGAGTGAGTGTGAGAGCGACACGTGCTGGGTATCGTTGGCGTAATATTGCCGAGAATATTCATGCGGGGAGTGATACGACGACGAAAGCAGTGAGGGGTTTAATCCAAAGTGCTGGCCATTGTGAAAATATTATGAGTCCAAACTATCAAGAGATGGGCGCTGCTTGTAGTAGACGTAGTGCTACAACTTATGTCACTTATTACACGCAAACATTTGGCAGGAAACGTTAGTGTTGTTAGCGTAGAAAAAGTGTGGGGTCAACAGATGTGCCATTAAGATAAACCGACCAATGTAGATGTGAGCCTGTCACCCGTCCTGTACGACCCACTTTGCCAATGACTTGACCGCGTTTTATCAGTTGCCCTTTTTTTACCATTATCTTACTCATATGAGCATATAACGAAATGACACCTTGGCCATGATCGAGGTAAACCACTTTGCCTGTGTAAAAGAGATTACCTACATATAATACTTTGCCTTTTGCCGTTGCTTTGATGGAGCGTCCTCGGGGGGCAGCAATATCCATTCCTGAGTGTGGGGCGCGTCTTTCCCCATTTAAAATACGTTTGATACCAAAACTGCTACTGCGTCTGCCAGTAACAGGTGTTATAAAATTTAGCTGTGGTGGTGTGTGGCTATAGGTGTTGCGTAAGCGTTTTTTTACGGCTGATTCACGGGCAATCCGTTGGCGTGATGTTTTACTGGGGTTTACTTTGTTCTTGTTCTTGATATGTAAGCGTTGTGTGCGATAAGGATAAGCTTTTACGGTAAAACTACGTTGGTAATGTTTGCCTTTTGCATTGGTAATATTGACAAAATGCCTGCCTGTTTTTGCTTTTAATGGGATACCAACAATACCTAGCCAGTTTGTTTTTCCACGTACCAGTGCAACCCGTTTGCCATGATAACGTACGTTAGGTGCGGCTAAATGAGCGGAACTGGCAGCAATAATAGCAATACCGCCAGGTTTTAAACTATTCTTGGGAAATGCCCATGAGCTACTCGATAGTGAGAAGAGTAAGCATACCAGCAGATAGGTGATGAGAGGGGAAAGGGTATTTTTCATGTGCTGAATAATAGCATCTTACTGAAAAAAGGAAAAATGGCTAAATAACTGAATAGTTATGAGTTAATGGTGTTAATAGTTATTTTTATTAAGGTTTATCTTATATGAACCAGCCGCTTATAAACGTAAGCGGCTAGCTTTCTACTGGGGTTAATATTATCCTTCGGCGACATAATCAGCTGAGTTATCTCCTTGTAATGTAATTAGATGATCTTCCAGTTTATCCCGTTCCCATTCGATAAATGCTAAGCGGTTTACTTCGGATTCAAAGTAAATTTCAAGACCATTTTCGCCATCACCACAATAAACACATGGCTTCGTTTGCGGGTTTTCGACCTCTTGCATCGACATTGGATCGGTGGTTACTCTAATGTGCATTGTTATATTCTCCTGTGGCTTACTCCTTTTTAAGTGATTAATCTTTACTAGTGCCTTACTAACAATGAGGAAAACGCTGTTTCCTATCACTTCCTGTCGCGGTTCTTATCAGTATGTCCCCCTTAACACCATAAAATAAGCAGCTTAGGGGGAGGAATGATCCCCTACCTACATCCATTTTAGGGTAAGAGGGGCATCTAATAACAAACCGTTTACTGAGTATAGGACATGATTTTGATTTGTGATGAATTAAATTGATAGTGCTATCAATTTAATTCACTAAAGTATTAATATAGTTAACATAATTTCTTTTATAAAAGGATGATTAATGATGACTATCAATGACTTGATTAAGAGCTGGTCGCAACTTCATCAGCGCCTAAGTCAAGTTGATTTTCGAGTCTTTTTTCACCATTAATGTCTTCAGTACCGTGTGCAGGAATAATGCCATTGTTGAATTCTGCTTGCCAAAAGCTATCTAGCCACGTTGTGATATTGGTTTGTTTAATGCCTATATCAATAGCAGGGGAGTTCGCTAATAGATTAAGGTTTCCCGTTTCTGGGCTGATGTATAAAGGATCTTGAGTAATAGAGCTTCCCTGTATATTAGTGGTAGCCGCTGTTGTAACCGCCCACCAAATGTTGTTTACCCATGTTATATTTTGATGTTGTCCATTGGTTTCTTCAGAAAAATTATCACTAATGGAGGTTGAACCGACAATAATATTATTGGTGAGTGTTGCATTAATAACTCGATAAGAGAATACTATTTCAGTACCCCAGCCTTTGTTTTTATAAAAAGAATTATTAAAAACCTTGATATTTTGTGCGCTACCGCCTCCTTCGCCTTGATTACTTTCAGCATAACCGCCCATCGTTAAACCCACTTCTCGATTACGATAA
>CAYNGN010000265.1:0-4602 GCA_964396615.1 uncultured Thiothrix sp.
GACGTATCTCGAATCTCACGACTCAAGCCCGCTCCTTCAGGGGCGGGTAGTTGACAACAATGCCAACAATTCCCTATTCATATGTTCCTCTAATGCATCCGCCAAACGATTAATCCCTTCCTCATTAATAGCCGTAATATCAGGTGATTGTGGTTTCTCCATCCCTGCCCATTTCAAGAGTTCATCACAGACTTCTGCTCGATCAAAAATACCATGCAAATATGTCCCTAACACTTGCCTATCCGTAGATATTGCTCCATCAGCGATGCTGTCTTTTTGCAAGAAGGCAACAGGAGAATCCAATGCCAGACCTGTTGTTATCCCTGCATGAATTTCATAGCCTATTAATGCTGGTAACTCACCCATATTTAATACACCTTGCACCTGACGTAGCTGCTTCTCCGCTTCTAAAACCGTCTCAACCTCAAGTAAGGCAAAGCCTGTGGTGGTTTTTATGCTGCCTTCAATACCATAAGGATCATGCACATGATTCCCCAGCATTTGATAGCCACCACAAATCCCCATTACTTTGCCGCCATAACGCAGATGTTTGTGTAAATAAGACATCCAACCTGCTTCTTTTAAAGCCATTAAATCAGCAATGACATTTTTACTGCCAGGGAGAATCACTAAATCTGCCGCAGGAATTTCCTTACCTAACGCAACATAACGCAAGTCAATTTCAGGATGTAAACGCAAGGGATCAAAATCGGTATGATTGCTTAATCGAGGTAAACGCGGAATAACCACCGTAAAACGGTTTGCCGTAGGATCGCTGGGTGTTGCTTGCCATGTATTGACCGCATCTTCAGCTTCTAGCTGTAAATTATGTAGATAAGGAACAACGGCAAGAACGGGTTTACCTGTTTTCTCCTCTAACCAATCAAGTCCTGATTGCAATAAGGCAATATCACCGCGAAAACGATTAATAATAAAGCCTTTTACCCGTGCTTGCTCTGAAGGCGAAAGTAAGTCTAATGTGCCGACAAGATGGGCAAACACACCACCCTTATCAATATCTGCCACAATCAGCACAGGGCAGTCAATCGCTTCGGCAAAGCCCATATTGGCAATATCATGTTCACGCAAATTGATTTCTGCGGGGCTACCCGCGCCTTCGACGATAATCGCAGCATAGTGTTGGCTTAAGCGCTGATGTGAAGCTAACACATCGGTTAAAATCGTTGGCTTATAAGCATGGTAACGCTGTGCATCCATTTGCGCGCGTACTTTGCCATGAACAATAATCTGTGCGCCTGTATCGGATGATGGCTTAATCAATACAGGATTCATATCGGTGTGTGGCTCAAGACCACAGGCTTGTGCTTGTACTGCTTGTGCTCGTCCAATTTCGCCCCCTTCTGCGGTGACAGCACTATTGAGTGCCATGTTTTGTGGTTTAAAGGGGGCAACGCGAATACCTTGTCTAAAAAGCAAGCGACACATAGCGGTTACAATAGCGCTTTTCCCCGCATCAGAAGTTGTTCCTTGGATCATTAATGTTTTGGTTTTCATGGCGACGAATGATAAAACAAGTTCATCTCCACGAAAAGCAAATACAATCATGTAAGGGAGATAAGCGCCTAAAAGGGCAACTGAATCTCCTGTTGCCCGCGCATATCTTTAATTGCCTCTTCAAGATTCACTTGATCAGGGTTATCCATTGATTGTGCTTTTAATCGCTGATAGACCTCTTCTTGTTCCCATGTTTCGTGTTTGCCATCAGGTGTTTGATAATAAGCTGCCCAAGGAACAAATTTAGTCAGTGGAAATAGCTGACCTATTTCAGGTGAAATATCCACATTGAGTCCAGAGATAAACAATAAGCGTTTTCCTTGGTATTCAGGTTCTTGTATTATACTGCGAAAGGCACGATCAAATTCCACTTGTGTATTGACTTGTGCGGCTTTTAAAGCAGGCCAGTCTGATGAAACAATATAAGGCATTGCATTTATTAAATTCAGCTCTATTGGGTCATTGGATTCACGCTTAAAGGAAAATAAATCAGGATGAAGCAGCTCACCGATTTCTTTGGTTTCACCCTCTGCACAATAGTCTTTGAGTGTTTGCAAAAGGTGAGGGGATACGGCAAATACTTTCGATGTACTCAGGCTTCTTAAGGCACTTATCTTGCCATTGGCATTTTTTTCGAGCAGATGGTCAAGTTTGAGCATTAAGCCCTGCTCACGCTCAGCATGTAATAACCAATTATCGATAGTAATGGTATAAGTATTATTTTCACGTGTGAGTAAAATATTTTTTTTGGCAAACTCATACTCTTTTTGATACCAGTGTAAGACACCGCATACTTTACCACAGCTAGTCGTGTCATTATGATTATCGGTTTGCAGGCGACGATAGATGCCAAAGGCTTGTGATTTTGGATCATAACCCACATGACTGGCATGAATGATAATCAGATCCTTACCATGATGAGCATGGGGGCCATGCCGATCGGTAGCAATCACGCCACCAACGCGTCCATGATTAAAAGGAAAGGTGCCAAAGTGCTTGGCGATTAATATAATCGGATAGCCTTGGCTTTCATCAGAACAAAAAGCACGCGAGGGGATTATTTTCCCTGCGGTAAAGCCAAGTGACTTAGCAAGATTATAAGCACGTGGTACAAATTCACTATAGCGCATGGCAACCTTCACCATTTGATAAGCGCCTAATAGGTTTTCGCTAGAACTGATTTTGTGGTACATAATGAAAGATTCCTCTATTGAGTGTTATAGATAGTGAACGACTCGCCCCTAAAGAGGTGAGCTTCCAAAAGATAGTCAGTAAATAGCACACTAATCGTTAATAATCAAAGGCTTGGTCAATCTATAATATGAGCTAACCATGCTTCTTCAGTCACACTAGTTATGCCTAAAACAAATTGTGGATATAAACCACCAAATATAATTAATAGTATAAAAGTGAAAATAATCCATATTTCGCGTTTTTTCAAATCAAACGCATCACTGACAGCGGTATTTTTTGTTACCCCTAAAAAAGCATGACGATAGGTACTCATAAAATAGGCTGCCCCTAAAATAACCGCTAATAATGCCACGCCGCCTATTCCTTGTGAGATGTTCAATGCGCCCATAATCAGTAGCATTTCCGCAGGAAAGCCACTAGTGCCAGGAATACCAATACTCGCAAGTCCCAAGACAAAAAAGAAGCTGGCTAAAATAGGCATTGATTTCGCGACACCGCCTAAACTAAGCCTGTCTGTAGAACCAACACGGTGATGCAAGAAGCCTGTTAGTAAAAATAAGCCACTAGAAATTAATGTAAAGTTTAATAGTTGATAAACCGCGCCTTGTAAGCCTTGTAAGCTCAAACTGGCAATTCCTACAACGACTAACGATACATGACTAATACTTGAAAAAGCCAACATGCGTCGAATATTCGTTTGATTCAGTGCAGCAACAGCACCATAAATAATACCCAATGTCCCTAGCCCAATTAACACCCATTGAAACTCTTGGGCGGCGTTAGGCGCTAAGGGAATAATAAAACGTAATAAGCCATAAACGCCCAGTTTTAGACCTGCTAATAGGGCAATAATACTGGTGGGTCCTTCACTAGCAACAATGGGCAACCATGTGTGTAATGGGAAGAGCGGCATTTTTACTGCAAAGCCAAGCAATAATAAGAAGAAAATAAGCGTTTGATTCGAATTTTCTTTCGCATTATCAAGTAATTGAATATAATCAAATATATAAATTCCGTCTGCAACACTCGTTGCTAAGAGGATAAAGGCAAACAACAGTGGGAGTCCGCCGACTAACATAAATAACGTATATTTTGTTGCCGCATAACGCCGATCAGCACCAACGCCCCATAAGCTAATGAGAAAATACAAGGGGATTAGCATCATTTCCCAAAAGAAATAAAACACAATGGTATCCAACGCGATGAATACGCCTAATGTTGCACAAGCAAGCAAGAGTAGTAGGGAAAAGTACAAACGGGGTAGGGTATGAATACGGTTCAATGAGGCTAAAATAACCGCACTAAACAACAGTGAGGTTAAGGGTAAAAACAGCACCGAAATGCCATCAATACCAAACGAGAAATACACATTAAGGCTAGGAATCCATAGGTAGCGTTCAATCAACTGAAAGCCGCTATTGTTTGAGTCAAAAAGTAGGACGACTAAGAGGCTCAACACTAGACTTAGCACCGTTGATGCTAAGGCAACCCACCGCACTTGTTGGAGAGGCACAAACAAGAGTAAAACCGTACCCAAAGGAAACAGTAGAAGCAATAAACTTAATAAGGGAAAATGGGCGAAAGTATGCATGGCTTAAATTCCCTTTGTATGGACAGGTATGGTGATAGGTTCACCCGAGGGGGAAGGGATATGTTCTTGTACTTCCTCATGTTCAGGTGTTTTCTGTTTTTCGTTTAGCTCATCATAAAAAGCGCCCAGTGGTTCTGTTGCTGTATCAATCAGTTCCAGCCACGGTTTTGAATAAAAACCAATGCTTAAGGTGGCGATAATCACCGTTCCTGCCAAGACAATTTCAGTAAAGTACATGGGGCTGATATCCCATGAGACGGTTTTTTTCGGTGTGCCGAGAAAAGCACGTTGAAAAGCCCGTA
>CAYNGN010000266.1:0-4601 GCA_964396615.1 uncultured Thiothrix sp.
ATCTTTAAAAATAAAAAATTTAATGGATTTACTTGATTATCAATTAAAAATAATCATTTCTATATTATATGGAAAGGAGGGAAAAAATGAATTTACGCCTATTTGTCTTTTTGGCACTAGTAGGAACTTTATCAAGTGCAGCATCTGCGAACTGGTTTGATGATTATCAGCCTAAGGCTTCAAGTGAAGTCTTTCAATCAATGACTAAGACGGTTGAAATAAATCATCAAGCTACGGCTACAGTAGTTCAGTCTTATCCTGACACAAGTCATTTAGTGGTAAAGCACTATTTTGTATTAAGAACGATATTAGCCCCTAGTTTTGATGTGGTAGCGCGAGAAATGGAGCAAATTCAAATTAAAGAGGATCGAGCTTCACAGGAATATGCATTAATTACATACCTACAAAAAAATAAAGTGATAAGTGTAGAGTAATGCGAATTTTTTTTCAAAAAAACGTTGACGTAATAATTATATTAGAATATTCTTATATTCAAATTCACTGACAGAATAAACCCAATACAAAATGGAGAATACTATGAAACTTTCTACAATTACATTTGCTGCTTTAATCGCTCTTTCTACAACGGCATCTGCTGACTGGATGGATGGCGTGAGTAATGGAAATGCGGCAGGTAATGCTCAAGGCGCTTCATCATTAGCAGGTAAAAGCAATACAAAAGGTGATGGTGCTGCGAAAGGCAAGCTAAATTCATGGGGAACAGGCAAAGGCGACGCTGATGGCGAAGTTGATTTCTCAATTACTTTCAAAGGAAAAGGCCGTACTAACATGGATACAAAAATGTCAGCAGACGGTAATGGCGAGTCAAATGTAAATGGTCTTGCTGATTGGACTGGCAAAGGTAATGGTAATGGTAATGGTAATGGTAATACAGCAGCTAACATGGTTGGTAGTAATGATACAAATGGTGTAAGCAGCGCTCCTTGGGCTAATACACAGGTTCCTGCATTTGTAGCACCTTCTGTAGCTCCAGCACAAAATGTTTCACCTAAAACAGACGTTAACACTAAAAAATAAGGTTAGATGGATTTAAACAATAACAATAAATAACAATAAAAATAGTACGAATATATGTGATCTTATGAGCCTGCTTAGCAGGCTCTTTTTTATGGTTTTTTGGCATCCTTCATAATTCATAATGATCAAAAGTAGTTTGAAGCCTCATTAGGAATCGCATTGAAACCGAATGTTGTTTGAGCGTAGCGATTTTAGTGAGTTTAGTGAGATTGAAGGGCGAATCCTAGCAGGCTGAATGCTTAACTAAAATATAAAAGATGCCATAAATTCATTGAATAAGTAATTTAATGAGATTGTTTTGCTAAGATTATATACTTTGATGCTTTCTTGTGTTAATAAGGTATATTTTTGTACAAGGATGCGTTGTTTATTATGCATCTGTCTTATTTCTACTGGCGTATGGAACGCACGGTAGAAGTTATTTTTATATCCCCCTCTATTTAACTAGGATACAACATGATTACGAGAAAGAACTTACTAGCACTAGCAATTACTACTTCTTTAGCTGCAGGTTTGGTTGCTTGTGGTGGCGGTGAGTCGTCTGAAGCAAAACTAGATGAAGCAGCAAAAGCAACAACAGAAAGCCCTGCGGCTGGCAGTGATGCTGCTAAGAAAGAAGGAAAATGTGGCGAAGGCAAGTGTGGTGGTGATAAGGCTAAGAAAGAAGGCAAATGTGGTGGCGATAAAAAAGCTGAAGGAGCTACACCCGCTGAACCTGCTGCTAATTAAGACCATTTATAGCTAGTCTAACTATGTTTGTTTGTGCTACCTATTGGATTGCATAAACGCATGGTGACTAATGTCATATAGTGAGGGTTTGTTGGGTTATTCACATTACCCTTACTATTATTATTCAAATGACATGACGCACACGATCTATATATCTCCCTCTATAAAGCAAACGTTTTTTTGTTGGTTCTTCCGCATCTTCAAATTCTGTTCTGCAATGTAACACATTATTACAAATAACCCCCTCTTCAGCTTGTAGTGTTGCTTCGATCATATAGGGTGAGCCTTGTTGCCAGATATTTTGCAAAAACTGTGTGGCTGCTTGTGTTATTTCGTCTTGTTTCCATTCAATATTCCGTAGTCGTGCTGAATAACGCATGTGCAGTTTGCCAGCGGCATTAAATGAAAAAACAGAGCCTGTTTGTGCGCCACGAATCACTTTTCCTTTTAAAATATTGGCAGGAATTGTCATTGCATCAGGTTGAAGGAAGGCAGTGATAAAGTCAGGGTCTTCTTCACGTAATAAGATATAAACCATTTCATGATCTAATAAAAAGTTCGTTCCACCCTGTTGTGCGGGTCTTGCGCAGTGCAATAAAAAACCGTTTATTTTTTTCTCATCTGTATTGTAATAGCCATCTGTATGCCAACTTAGTTTTCGTTGAGTGTAAGGAATATAGGTATGTTGTCCTTTATTTTCACGTACTTCAATGGAGGTTAGTTTATCTTTATCAGCACAGATGTTTTTATCAAGCTGTTGTAAACCTAGTTTTTTTCCTAAGTGATGTACCCATTTTTTATTGATGACATTATCCATATTAGCAGCGATTTTTTTATTAAAGCGGTAAAAAGCCATATTGTGCTGTTGGCAAAGTGTGCTTAATTGTTTGATTTCATTTTTGGAAGGGGATGAGGGGGTTTTGATGTCAACAAATAAAGACTCGTTAGTGAGAGGGTAATGTGCAAGTTTATTATCACGCCATTTGAGGTAATTCGTAGTGATTTGAAATTGATTTAGCATATTGCCATTTATCCATAAAGAAGAGGTCATTAGCGAGAGCTAATATATATTAGCGAGCTTATATATTCTAAACAGGGGACATGAAAAAGTAAAAAATCTATCTCTTATGAGATAGGTGATGACTCTAGTTACATCCCATGAGTAAGGTATTACTATTTACTTATATAGCATAGAATGTCGTGCGTTTAGCGGAGTCAGTAGGTTTAAAAAAGCTAAAATTTAATAAAAGCGCGTAGTATCACCGTTGTAGCCTGTGGAGACTTCAATGTCAGTCGAGTGATGATAAACTCGCAAACGTCTACGAAGCAGGAAGCTCCATTCATAGTGCATTGCACACGAATGGAGAGGATTTACGGTAAGTTGCACGCCCTCATGAAGTATGAAGTCTCATTCATCGTGTTTGTTTGGATGAGAAGGATTCACAAATAACTCAATTGCAATTAGTTATTGGTATTCACCGTAAAGTGGAATGCCATAATCAAGATTTTTTAGGAGATAGAGTATGGCTGATATGAAGAAATACCCAACGCCGATGTTGGATGTATTAGAAGACGGTCCATGGCCTAGTTTCATCTCGGGTTTCAAAAAGCTAAGAGACGAACACCCAGATGAGCGTATTAACAACGTAGTAAATAGTTTAATGGGGCAACTAGAGCACTCATACGAGACACGTATGGGTTACTGGAAAGGTGGCACCATTTCTGTATTTGGTTATGGTGGTGGTATTATTCCTCGCTTCTCAGAAGTGGGTGATTCATTCCCCGCATCTAGAGAATTCCATACACTGCGTGTTCAGCCAACGCCTGGTAATTACTACACCACTGACATGATGCGTCAGCTTGCAAATAGTTGGGAAAAATGGGGTTCAGGCCTACAAACGTTCCACGGTCAAACAGGTAACATCATGTTTATCGGTGCAGATAGCGCAAGCTACCAGCACTTCTTTGATGAAATCAATGAATACGGTTGGGACTTAGGAGGGGCTGGTCCTTGTGTTCGTACTGCAATGTCTTGTGTGGGCGCAGCACGTTGTGAGCAATCTTGTTGTAATGAGCATGGTCTTCAGCGCCATCTTGTGAATAGTTTCACGGATGATGTGCATCGCCCAGCTCTGCCTTACAAATTCAAATTCAAAGTATCAGGTTGCCCTAACGATTGTCAAAATGCGATTGAGCGTGCTGACTTTGCGGTTATTGGTACATGGCGTGATCACAAAAATATCGATCAGGATGCTTGGAAAGCGTATGTTGAAGAGAAGGGTGTTCAACATGTCATGGATAACGTTATTAGTCGTTGTACGAGTAAATCACTCTCACTGGGTGATGATAATTCGCTAATTGCTGATGAGTCAAACTGTGTGCGTTCGATGCACTGTATGAATGTTGTTCCTAAGGCCATCGGCCCAGGTGATGACAAAGGTGTAACCATTCTTATTGGTGGTAAACGTACCCTAAAAATTGGTGACTTAATGGGGACCGTACTGGTTCCCTTTATGAAACTAGAAACGGCTGAAGACTATGAGCAAATCGTAGAACTTGCAGAAGAAATTATTGATTTTTGGGCGGAAAATGGTCTTGAGCATGAGCGTACAGGTGAAATGATTGAGCGTATTGGCTTAGTTAATTTCCTTGAAGGCATCGGCGTTGACCCCGATCCAAACATGATTGCTCAACCCCGTAACGTATCTTACGTTCGCACCGATGGTTGGGATGAAGCGGCTGAAGATTGGTTCAATCGTAAACGTGAAGAAAAATCAGTCGCTGCTGGTTAATCCAAACGACTATTGATAAATAAAATATAAAGACATGCAGTA
>CAYNGN010000267.1:0-4594 GCA_964396615.1 uncultured Thiothrix sp.
AAAAATAGGAAGAGGGCTATTGCTGAACTAGCTATTATGTGGTGTTTAGCCCTTTCCTATTTTCATTACTGTTGGCTGCGAAGATAATCTTTGATATCTTTAGGAGAAAGCTTACCTGACTGTACTGCTTTTAACTTGCCTGTTGGCGAGAAAATCAAGTAAGTGGGTGCGCCCACTAAAGGTCTGTTTGCTACTTTGCGCAGATACTGATCAAATTCGCGTGTATCAGAGACAATGGTTGGAAAATTGATATTGAAACGCTTAACAATGCGTTGTGCTATATGGCGATTACCATCAAGTGATACACCAATAAGTTTTGCATTTGGAAAGCTACGATGAGCTTGTACCATTGCTGGCATACCCTTCATACAAATACGACATTTAGAATGCCATGCTTCAACGATAAGCCACTGACCTTTTCCAACATACTTTGCCACACTCGAAGGCTTACCCTTTATATCTGTCATTGCTGATGCGCTAGTACTTAGAAGTACAGTGCCAATTAATAGGCAGAGTAGTAGTAATATTTTTATTATTGGTATTGTTAGATCGCGGATCATAAGTCACCCCCTAGTGGCTAGTTTTTATGTTTGTAAAATGAATAACTGATGCTATTGTGTCAGTCTTACCCTCTTGATATAAGTAATTTACGGTTAAAGCAAGGCGTTAAGAGGGGCTTTAGTAAATTGATCGTTATAATGAAGTGTTTGATAATTAATGAATTAAAAGTTATATATAAGCATCAATAAAATTTATAGTTATGTTTTGTTTATTTTTTATACGCTAGTTTAGTAAATTAATATATACTAATGGACATTCAGGTAAGTAGTAGTGTACTCTATATCGTACATATAGTTTTAAAGTAGGAATGGGTTTTATTTTTATAAACATAAATTATTTTATTCAGGGGAAAGGTAATGGACACTTATATGGCTGCTTGGTTAGGCGGTATTCTAATGGGGACATTCGTTGTCGTGCATTTTATTCTTATTGGTCGAGGTGTTGGTGGTTCAACCGGCTATGTTTGTGCTGTAAAACATCTCACTAATACAAAATCACTCTTTTTTGGTTACAATCTTGATCCAATGAAGTTTTTCTTTTCTATTGGTTTACCACTTGGTGGCTTGATTCATTTGATTTTCATCCAAGGGATGCCGTTTGAATTTAGTTTTGATATGGGAATGTATGAGGATGTGTTGCCTACAAGTGATGTGCTAAAAGCAATTGCATTAATTGCAGGTGGAATTTTGTTAGGTGTTGGTGCACGTATGGCAGGTGGCTGTACTTCAGGTCATGCTCTAGCGGGTGGTGCTTTATTAAATAAGGTGAGTTTGGGGATTGCTATGATCTTCTTTATCACCGCAATAGTAGTGGCACAGATTTTATTTTTCTTCATGGGTATGTAAAGGCAGCAAACAATCATCGGCTTCTTTGTTAATGGGTTTGCGACAAGAGGCTAGGTAATAATATAGAATTTTTCAGGGGAATTATTGTGAGTGATAGTAATAAAGATAACGAATTGATTGAAATCGAGCAGCAGAAAAATCTGCCTGTATTAAAAGTAGTATCTGTTGGCTTAGGCATCATATTTGGTCTGCTATTGGTTAGTATCGGTGGTACTTCATTTGATGTCATGGCAGGAATGTTCTTGTTTGAAAACTTCCAACTACCGATTGTATTAGGTTTAGCGGTAGTAACAGGTGCAATTGGCATGTATTTAGTTAGGCGTATGAAAGCAAAAAGTGTGATTGGTCAAAAAGACATTACCTTTGGTGCCGTTAATTTTTCACCTAAAGTACTTGTTGGTGCGATATTCTTTGGTATTGGTTGGGCGTTGACAGCATCGTGTCCTGGTACAGCAATGGTAATGATTGGCGAAGGTAAGATGAGTGGTCTTTTCGTTATCGTTGGTATTGTTATTGGTACGATAA
This sequence comes from uncultured Thiothrix sp., assembly GCA_964396615.1. Classification (GTDB taxonomy): domain Bacteria; phylum Pseudomonadota; class Gammaproteobacteria; order Thiotrichales; family Thiotrichaceae; genus HyVt-477. Next base: position 1,932 of record CAYNGN010000267.1, read on the forward strand.
TGTATGGCTATTTCAATAGAAAAGGACGTATAAGCTAATCATCTATTGCCTATATTTAGCGCGTTGGTAGCAAGCTTGATGTAGGTTGACACTAAAAAAGGTCAGACAAACTGTCTGACCTTTTTTAATTGTATACTGTTAACGTTCCTCCTGAAATATAATGGGTATTATTCATGGCGTTTTTTGTTTTTTTTGTCGTCGTTTTAATTATTTCACTTATGTTGGTGCTATTAACTCGAAAGCTACACTGGTATTACAGTCGCTATATCAGTTGGGCATTTATCCCTACATTAGCGATAAGTGCATTGGCAGTGATTAATACTTCTTCACACCCTGCTTATGGGGGGCTTTAATGGCGATTGTGGTGATCAAGTTGTTTCTTGTTGATCTTGCTGCGAGTGGTACAGTAGCGCATATTATCTCCTTTATGATTGTTGGAGCATTGATGATGGCAATTGGTTATTTTGCTCCCATACCAAGTGAAAAGGAGTAGGGTGATAATAGTGAGGTTTAAGGCAATTGAATAAACTCAATAAGACGTTCTTCTAACCAGCGTTTTGGAAGGAATTTACCCCCAATAAAGCCAACATGCCCACCATGCTCAGCCAGTTCTAGTGTTACTGAAGACGATAATTCCGTTGTGGTGGGTGGGGTAGTAGTATACATAAAAGGATCATCGCGCGCGTGGATAATTAATGTATTTGTCTGGATGGCTGACAAATAATAACGTGAACTGGAGCGTGCATAATACTCATCTGCGCCACTAAAACCATTTAATGGAGCCGTTATTTGATCATCAAATTGATAAAAGCTTTTGAGTTGTTCAACATCAACGCTGAGTTTGATTGGGCGATTAGCGAATTTTTTATGATAGCTATGACGCAAGCGGCGCAACAGTAACATAGCGTAAAACCTTGAAAGACCTTTTGACATACGTTCTGCGGCATCTGCCAAGACAAATGGCACAGAAACGGCAATAGTACGATTAACATAAGATTGTTTTCCTTGCTCACCTAACCATTTGAGTAAAACATTGCCACCTAAAGAATAGCCAATGACACAATGTACGGGTTTTCCTGACTGTTGGGTAATATGTTGCAGTACTTCGTGTAAGTCGGTGGTATGCCCTGAGTGATATGAACAATCAAGTCGATTAGGTTCACCACTACAGCCACGAAAATGCATAAAGACAACATGAAATCCTTTTGCTTGCAGTTTATTGATTGCCGCAATGGAATAAGATGAATGGCTAGAGCCTTCTAAGCCATGTAGTAATAGAACCAGAGCCCCTGATGCATCAAACCACTCGATATCTACAAAATCGCCATCTGATAATTCCACACGTTCGGTTTTACCTTGCGGCTTTGAGTGTGTTGAGCGATTTGCCCATAAGGTTTGGATGTGTGGGTTTCTCATCCACCAGAGTGGTTTGAACGTACTGCTTGTAATCATTGTTGCTTGTATTCCTCTGCAGCAGGAAGCGCCATAATCGCATTATACTGAATACGGCAATGGAATGGCGCATAAAAGATGGTAATACTGATAATACGCAGGGCATTGTTGTAGGCTATCGGATGAAAAAGGATTCGGGAGAGTATATATTGACTCGAAACTTAGATTATTGACACGAGTAGAGCGAGTGTACTGTATATGGATTTTAATGACTTTTATTTATATCTCCTCCTTGGCGCTTTTGCAGGTCTTGCTGCGGGTTTACTTGGCATTGGCGGTGGATTAATTATTGTTCCAGCTCTTGTTTGGATATTTCACCAACAAGGTATTGATAGCACTGTTATTATGCATTTAGCGCTAGGTACTTCATTAGCCAGTATTGTGTTTACTTCGCTTTCCTCTATTTGGGCGCATCACCAAAAAAACGCAGTCATATGGCAAGTGTTCTGGAAGCTCTCCCCTGGGATTATGTTGGGTGCATGGTTAGGTGCTGCTATTGTTTATTTTTTACCAACCAAAAGTTTAACGCTCTTGTTTGGGGTGTTTGAGTTATATGTTGCACTTCAAATGACCCTTAATATAAAGCCAAAATCTCAGCGACAGTTACCACAAAACCTTGGTATGACGGCTACAGGTGGAGGTATTGGTTTTATCTCCGCGATTATGGGCATTGGTGGTGGAACGCTTACTGTGCCGTTTTTGGTGTGGTGCAATATTCATATCAGAAAAGCGATTGCTACCTCCGCAGCCTGTGGTTTACCCATTGCGATTGCAGGCAGTATTGGCTTTTTATTGACAGGCTGGGAGCAAATCAACCGACCTGAATACAGTTTGGGCTATCTCTATTTACCTGCCTTGCTGGGTATTGTGATGACGAGCGTTTTATTTGCGCCTGTTGGCGCATGGCTAACGCATTATTTGGCGACAGGCTTATTGAAGAAGGTATTTGCTATCTTGTTATATATTTTGGCAGCGAAGATGCTATTGTTTTAAGCTCATAGGTGTTCGGTGTTTTTTATTATTTAAATTCAACTGGTTAAGTTATTAATAATAATATTTAATAATGCTATAAATATGGCGCTGAAGATATTCAACGCTTTCATGAGGCGATGGAGCTTTGAAGAAGTTATATATTAGTTCAGATAACTACATTCACGCTGACGAATCCAGCCAGCCCTATGGATTATTTTTAAATCAGCAGGAACTCGCTA
>CAYNGN010000268.1:0-3723 GCA_964396615.1 uncultured Thiothrix sp.
AAGTATGCTGAGGGTTATCCAACGAAACGCTATTATGGCGGTTGTGAATATGTTGATCAGGCGGAGCAGTTGGCGATTGATCGGGTCAAACAATTGTTTAATGCAGACTATGCCAATGTACAGCCACACTCAGGTTCACAAGCAAATGCGGCGGTTTATCTTGCGCTCTTAAATGCAGGGGATACCGTGCTAGGTATGAGTTTATCCGATGGTGGGCATTTAACCCACGGTTCAAAAGTGAGCTTTTCAGGTAAAACCTATAACGCAGTTCAATACGGTTTAGACTATGCAACGGGTGAAATTGATTATGCACAGGTTGAGCAACTTGCTGATGAACATCAACCCAAAATGATTGTCGCAGGGTTCTCCGCGTATTCACGTATTGTTGATTGGCAGCGTTTTCGTGATATTGCCGATAAGGTGGGGGCGTATTTATTAGTTGATATGGCGCATGTTGCGGGCTTAGTGGCAGCAGGGGAATATTCTAGTCCTGTGGCGATTGCGGATGTGACAACGTCAACCACGCATAAAACTTTACGAGGGCCTCGTGGTGGTATTATTCTTGCAAAAGCAAACCCTGAAATAGAAAAAAAGCTGAATTCGGCGATTTTTCCTGGCATTCAAGGAGGGCCTTTAATGCATATTATTGCTGCTAAGGCTGTTTCGTTTAAAGAAGCGATGGAGCCTGAGTATAAAACTTATCAGCATCAAGTCGTTAAAAATGCGCAAGCGATGGCTAATATGATTATGGAACGGGGCTATAAGATTGTTTCTAATGGTACTGACAACCATTTATTTTTAATGGATTTTATTGATAAAGGTTTAACAGGGAAGGAAGTTGATGCTGCTTTGAATAAGGCATATATCACCGTTAATAAAAACTCTGTGCCAAATGATCCACAATCACCTTTTGTTACGAGTGGTATTCGTGTGGGCTCACCTGCGATTACAACACGCGGCTTTGGTGAGCAAGAATCGACCGATTTAGCCAATTGGATGTGTGATATTCTAGATGATATTAATAATGAAGCAGTCATCAGTGCGGTAAGGGAGAAAGTACAGGCAGTCTGCGCAAGATTTCCTGTTTATGGAAATTAAAGTGGTATGCAATCGTTTTAGGTTGATTATTAGTGAATCAGCTATAACGGTTGCATCGTGCTTTTTTCTGGGGAGGTTTTATGCAATGTCCTTTTTGTGGCAATAAGGGAACGCGGGTTGTCGATTCACGTTTTGCCAGTGATGGCGATCAAATTAGGCGTAGAAGGGAATGTTTGGGGTGTAAGGAGCGTTTTACAACCTACGAAACAGCCAACTTCAATATGCCATCAGTGAAAAAAACGACAGGTGTTGTGCAGACTTTTAGTGAACATAAGCTAAGAGATGGCATGTTGCGTGCCTTGAAAAAACGCCCTGTATCGGCGGAGCAAATGGAGTCTGCTATTATTCGTATTAAAAAGAAGCTATTGAAGTTAGGTAAGACAGAAATTAAATCAGGTGAAATTGGTCAGTATGTCATGGCAGAATTACGTGATCTTGATGATGTTGCCTATATTCGCTTTGCTTCGGTTTATAACAGCTTTAATACCATTTCTGAGTTTCATGATATTTTTGAGCAAATGGAAACACAAGACGCTTAATGGCAATATTTACCTCCCAAGACCATGCCTTTATGGCACGTGCTTTATACCTTGCTAAAAAGGGTCTCTATACCACACATCCTAATCCACGTGTAGGGTGTGTATTGGTTAAAAATGGGAACATTATTGGTGAAGGTTGGCATGTTAAAACAGGCGATGCTCATGCTGAAATCAATGCACTAGAAAATGTGAGTGACGCAGAGATAGCAGAGGTAAAAGGTGCAACAGCGTATGTTACCTTAGAACCTTGTTCCCATATAGGTAGAACGCCTCCTTGTTCTCAAGCGTTAGTGAATGCAGGCGTAAAACGTGTTGTTGTCTCCATGCTTGATCCAAATCCATTGGTGGGGGGTAAAGGATTAGCACAGTTAACCGCAGCGGGGATTGAAACTGAACAGGGTTTGCTTATCTCAGCAGCAGCGGAATTGAATGCGGGTTTTATTAAACGCATGGAGCAAGGCTTGCCGCGTGTTTCAGTTAAACTGGCGATGAGTTTAGATGGTCGAACCGCAATGAAATCAGGTGAAAGCAAATGGATTACAGGTCAAGCGGCACGAGATGATGTACAGTATTTGCGGGCTAAAGCTTCTGCTATATTGACAGGGCAGGGCACTGTTATAGCTGATAATCCATCACTTAATGTACGCTTGAATATGGATCAATTAGCGATAGAATATCCTGTACGCCAACCGATGAGAGTAGTGTTAGACCCTGAGTTATTGATCCCTATTGATGCCAAAATGCTGAGTCTTGATGGGCGAACGGTCATTTTTACCACTTGTGATGACCAACAAAAAATACAGGCATTGCATAAGGCGACAGCTGAGTTGTGTATCATCAGTCAACCAGAAGTGTCGCCCTATCTTCCCTTGCGTTCCATATTGCAACAGTTAGCCCGTGATTACGAAATCAACGATATTCATGTTGAAGCAGGCGCAACCTTGTGTGGTGCTTTATTGCAAGAAGGTTTAGTTGATGAACTCGTTATTTATATGGCACCGCATATTATGGGAGCAGCAGCGCGTGGTTTGTTAAACTTGCCTGAGCTTGTGCAAATGAAAGACAGAATAAACCTTAAAATACAAGATGTACGTGCAATTGGTGATGATTGGCGTATCATTGCCCGTCCTCTTTATAGATTACCCACATAAGTATCCTCTATTATGTTTACTGGAATTATTCAAGCTATTGGCACCATTCAAGCAATGCAGCAACGCGGTGGTGATATGCGTCTTACCATTAATACAGGCAAACTTGATATGGCTGATGTTGCTTTAGGCGATAGTATTGCTGTTAATGGTGTTTGTTTGACAGCGATTGAGTTTGATGCAGTCAGCTATGTTGCGGATGTCTCCCTTGAAACGTTGTCGCTGACCTCATTGGGGCAGTTGCAAGTAGGCTCCGAAGTGAATCTTGAAAAAGCCTTGACGATGGAAACCCGTTTAGGGGGGCATTTAGTTAGTGGACATGTCGATGGTCAAGGTGAAATAATCAAGCGTTATGATGATGGACGTTCAGTGCGTTTTCATCTCAAAGCACCTGATGAATTAGCTAAATACATTGCTACCAAGGGTTCGATTTGTATTGATGGTATTAGTTTAACGGTGAATAAAGTGACAGGTGCGGTGTTTGAAATTAACATTGTGCCACATACTATTCAAGAAACCGTTATTAAGCATTATCGTACAGGTACGCAAGTGAACTTAGAAGTTGATGTTATTGCGCGTTATCTTGAGCGTTTGATGTTAGGCGATAAAGCAGCGCAGCAAGGTGCTGATATGAGTAACAATACGAGTAGTGGCATTACCGAAGCATTTCTCGCAGAAAATGGATTTTTAAAATCATGAAATTTAATACAATTGATGAAATTCTTAGTGATATGACTGCAGGAAAAATGGTCGTTATCCTTGATGATGAAGATCGTGAAAATGAAGGTGATTTGTTAATGGCAGCGGAAAAAGTAACCGCAAGTGATATTAATTTTATGGCAACCTATGGTCGTGGCTTAGTGTGTATGCCGATTAGCCGTGAGCGTTGTAAGCAGCTTGAGTTACCACTGATGGTGTCAAAGACAACAGAAAAATTT
>CAYNGN010000268.1:3734-4577 GCA_964396615.1 uncultured Thiothrix sp.
ACGGTATCGATTGAAGCGGCTGAAGGAGTGACAACAGGGATTTCAGCGGCTGATCGTGCGGCTACCATACAGGCCGCTGTTGCAACACATGCCACGCCAAAGAGTATTGTGCAACCTGGGCATATTTTCCCACTAATGGCACAAGCAGGAGGTGTTTTGACGCGTGCAGGACATACCGAGGCAGGTTGTGATTTAGCACGTCTTGCTGGTTTTAAGCCTGCGGCGGTGATTGTTGAAATACTGAATGAAGACGGTACAATGGCGCGTCGTGATGATCTGTTTAGTTTTGCTGAAAAGCATCAACTCAAGATTGGTACCATCGAAAACCTAATCCGTTATCGGGTGAAAAACGAAAAAACGGTAGAAAAAATACAAGAAAATATGGTAGATACTGTTTATGGTGAATTTAAGATTGTTGCCTTTCGTGAGAAGACGCATCAGCAGATTCATTTAGCCATGATCAAAGGGACGATTGAGCCTGATAAAGAAACCTTGGTAAGAGTACACATCGAAAATGAATTATGCGATATGTTGTCACTAAAGGAAGAGGCGTGTGGTTGGCCGTTGCGCGATATTATGCAACGCATGGCTGATACAGAGCAGGGCGTTATTATTATTTTGCGTAATTTCAGTCGTACTGAAGATTTATTGGCAAAACTAAATCGCCTAGAGCCACAAGATGAGCAGCAAATAGACAAGAAAAAAGAAACCACTGAAGATGTTAAAACCTTTGGTATTGGTGCGCAAATGTTGTCAGAATTAGGCGTGCAAAAAATGCGCGTGATGAGTGCTCCTAAGCGTTATCATGGCTTGGCAGGCTTTGGGCTAGAAATTGTCGATTAT
>CAYNGN010000269.1:0-2522 GCA_964396615.1 uncultured Thiothrix sp.
GGTGAATGCCTTGCTGCAACAACTGACGTTCGCGAAACAGTCGCCAGCCAAACCATTGACATGACGGCTAATGCAAGCGCTATTGATGCAGGTGAAGCTTCCGTGCAATACGGGGCTTATGTCAGAACATTACGTCGCAGAGATACTCCCTCTCTCTGGGTCGATTTCCTTGCTGCAGATGGCACAAGCCTTGGGCTATCAAATGTATTAAGTCATCGACGTAATTGGCGCTGGGAGAATCTAAATCATGAGCAATTGATACCAACAGGTACACGCAGCTTACGTCTAACGATACGTGGACAACGTTCAACGCGTCGCCGCGCAGATCAACACATTGATGCCTTTATCGACGACATTTACCTACGGGTTAAAACACCGTCATCAAATGTCCAAACGATTGCGGGCAGCAATGATAGCTTACAATGGCTGGGACAAGCCCTAGTACGTGACCCACGTTTTGCCAAAGGTACGGTGTATTTCTGGTATCGGGCATTATTTAAACGTGAACCATTACTCGCACCTTTGGATACCCAAGCCACTGACTACGCACAACGCATGGCAGCCTTTAATGAACAAGATGCTATTTTTGATCAACTCGCAGGTCGTTTAACACAAGATCGTGGTAATGGTACTTGGAATATCAAAGATTTACTGATTGATATGGTCAATACACCTTTGTTTAGAGCCGATGCAAAGACCGATCAAGTCACCGCAGGTTCTGATCTGGGTTTGGCTCGTTTGCTCACCCCTGAAGAACTGAACCGCAAATTGAAAGCGGTTACAGGCTATGATTGGCGCAACTTCCGTGATGATCGTGTCTGGCGGGATCGCATGGGCTTGTTCTACGGTGGCTTCGATGGGGGTAATTTACAAGCAACACCGAACTCAAAAATGAACAGTTTAATGAGCAAAATCCCTGAGCGTATGGCGGTGGAAATGAGCTGTAATATTGTCCATGATGAGTTCCGTAAAGGTTCAGATGAACGAGCTTTATTCCACTTTGTCGAGACATTGGATACACCTGCTTTCGAGCAAGTAGAAACAGCGAATAACAATCTACTGCTTAATCCAGGCGCTGAAGATGATCTGACCAATTGGGTGGTAGAAACAGGCACAGCACGGGTACTTTCAGGTCCACGCGGTTGTCAAGGTGGCCCTTCGATCAAATCAGGTAAAAAGATATTTAATCCAGGTAGCATTTGTCAAAATCAAACCGAACTCGGTCGTTTATATCAACAAGTCGATGTAACGCCATGGGCAACCATGATTGATGCAGGGGGTACGCAAGCCTTATTCGGTGCAGCGCTTCGTGGTTGGTCACGCAATAATGATGAGGCAAGTGTTTATCTCACCTTCCACGCCGCTGATGGCAGCGAAATCAGTCGTAGTCAACAGCTACTTGGTGGGTCGTATGATTGGAAGTCGATTTATGACTATATTGCCATTCCTACACAAACACGCAGGATTCGCTTCCATATCCAAGGACGTAGAATCAGTAGTCATCCAAACAATGACTCGTTTGCTGACGACACCTACTTACGGGTTATTTTGCAAGGGTCGAAAACGCAGACCTTAGGCGAGCAACATATTCGTGCCACGCTCCAATTCTTACATCAGCGTTTATTAGGGGAAACCTTAGCTACCGATTCCAGCGAGATTGATCGCAGTTATCAATTGTTCAAGGCAGTTTGGGCAGATACCAGTACCAGCTCTAGTGATACCAATAGCTGTCGTCTGTATCGTGAATGGGAAGATCCTCATCACACCAAACGCGCATGGAGCATCGTACTGATGTATTTGATGACTGATGCAAAATTCTTACACGAATAACCACAACCAGAGGGCTTTATCATGAAAAGACGTGATTTTCTTAAATTGGCAGGATCTCTGGGGATCGCTGGAGTACTGCCTGCAACACTCGGCAGTGCGATAGCATCACCAAGCGATTTATTTACAGGTAAGATTTTACTCACTCTGAATACAGGTGGTGGCTGGGATCACAGTTCGTTTGCTGATCCACGCGAAAATTCGGCGATCAATCATTGGGCAGATAACAATCCTGCGGGAGAAGCAGGCAATCTGCGTTATGCGCCAATGGCTGAGAATGCCGCCTTTTTTAATAAATACTACCGCCATATGCTGGTGATTAATGGCATTGACCTGCAAACCAATGCGCATGAAGCAGCAAGACGGCATCGCAATACGGGCAATTTAATGATGGGTTATCCTTCATTAAACGAACTGTATGCCGCCACCTCGGCATCAGCTATTCCCCTTCCCTTTGTCCGTGAAGGAGGATTTGAAGGCACAGTGGGCTTAACGCCGTTTACTGCTTTGCCTGATGAGACGCTAATTAGAACGCTGAGTAATCCAAACTATGCTGATAGCCGTCGCACGGTATATGCCTCATCACATATGGATTTACTGCATAAATATCAAACAGAACGCTTGCAAGCACAGCAACAACTGACACGTAATACACCCCGCTGGCAACAAAAGTTGGATGAACTCAATCAAGCACG
>CAYNGN010000269.1:2545-4553 GCA_964396615.1 uncultured Thiothrix sp.
GCTAGTATTGGCGATTCCTTACCTGATGCGTTAGATAGCACCGACTTAACAGGAGCTAATCGTGGTGAGATTCGTGGTTTACACATGTTTTTGGTGATCGCAGCCGCAGGAATGACTGCTACAGGTAGCTTTTCACTCGGTGGCTGGGATACACATGGCGATCATGATAATCGTCATAGCAATGCCTTAATCAACCTGACCCGTAGCGTTGATTATCTATGGACGAAAGCTGAGAATATGGGATTAGCCGATCGTTTAATTGTTCATCTCACTTCAGATGTCGGTCGTACCCCGCATTACAATGCTAATAACGGCAAAGATCATTGGTCAGTCGGTAGTGAAATTATCATGGCGAAAAACGCGCCGTGGGCAAATCGCATTGTCGGTGCCAGTGGCGAAACGCATCGACGGATTAAAATTAATCCATCAACCTTAGCGATTGATAGTGAAGGTGTTTATCTTCGCCCCAAGCACGTTCATGCTGCTTTACGCCAATTATTAGGTATTGATCAACATGCTTATGCCAAACGTTATGGACTTGATGCCGAACCGTTAGCACTTTTTAACCCTGCACTTTCCACAGGTATTAAGGTTTAAGGACGCTTATTATGAAAAATTTATCCCGTAGACAGTTCCTTAAAGCCCTCACGGCAGGTAGTTTAGTAACGTTATCAGGCATTTCCCCAAATAGTTGGGGTGCAAATGCGCGAGTGGTTATTGTTGGTGGTGGTACAGGGGGCGCAACCGCTGCCAAGTATCTAAAAAAAGCTGATCCGTCGATTCAAGTAACGCTGATTGAAAAAAATCCACGTTATTACACCTGTTATATGAGTAATGAAGTGCTAGGTGGCGAACGCACACTTGATTCATTAAGCTTTGGCTATGATGGCTTAAGCAGCAAATATGGCATTAATATTGTGCATGATGAAGTCACTGCCATTAACGCCGATAGTAGAAGTATTAGCACCGCAAGCGGAGCAACCATTGCTTATGATCGCTGCATTGTTTCACCAGGCATTGATTTCCGTTATGACCTAATTCAAGGCTATGATGCCACGATTGCTGAAACCACTATTCACCACGCATGGAAAGCAGGTACACAAACAACCCGCTTACGTCAGCAATTAGAAGCGATGCCTGATGGCGGCACATTTGTCATGGCTGCACCGCCAAATCCTTATCGTTGCCCACCTGCACCGTATGAACGTGCAAGTCAGGTTGCCCATTATTTCAAAAAATATAAACCTGCGTCTAAAGTACTTATTCTTGATCCTAAAAGTGGCTTTGCCAAGCAAGCCTTATTTGAAGAAGGTTGGATGGGTTTGTACGACTATGGAACGGATAACAGCATGATTGAATGGGTTTCAGGCACGGATAATCTTGCTAATGCGGTTGATGTTGCGAATAAAACTGTCACAACGGTAGGCGGTAGTGTTGTCAATGCGGATGTGCTGAATATTATTCCCGCCCAAAAGGCAGGTAAAATTGCCTTTAGTGCAGAGCTAACGGATGATTCAGGCTGGTGTCCGATTAAGCCGAATAGCTTTGAATCAACGCTCCATGCGAATATTCATGTGATTGGTGATTCGTCTAATTCCTCTCCATTACCCAAATCAGGCTTTGCAGCTAATTCGGAAGCAAAAGCCTGTGCTTTAGCCATTGCTGCTTTGCTCAATGGGCGTGAGCCGACGCAAACGTCGTTTACCAATGGTTGCTATAGTATTGTTGGTGATGATTATGCAATTTCTATTGTGGCAATTTATCAGTTATCGAAAGATGGCACTGCGATTGAGAAAATAGCAGATGCGGGTGGGACATCACCACTGGCTGCGGGGGATGATGAGCGCAAGGTGGATGTGCAGTATGCGTATAGTTGGTATAACAATTTTACGCGGGATGTATTTTATTAAATAGTATTTTAATAACACCCTGAGCGTAGTCGAAGGGTGCGGGACTAGGCTGTCGAACTCGCTTGCTGAAAATAAAAATAATATTAAAATTCAGTGCA
>CAYNGN010000270.1:0-4550 GCA_964396615.1 uncultured Thiothrix sp.
TTTGGGGGGGTAAATTCGAAGGGTAGACTTTGTCACAAAGTACAACTAAAATGTTGCAAGTTAAAGTAAATGGTTTACCCATTCCATTGATGATTATATCCTTAGCAGGAGAAAGCAAACGTTTTAATTTATTGACGAATGATAATTCGGCTGATGCTATTTGGCAGCGTTATCATCAACAAGACGCTGTATTGGTTTCAGAACCCTTTGCTTATCATCAACAATTAAAACGCAGTGATATTTTTCAACTGGTAACGGAGCAAGGAAAAACACTCAAGTTACAGGTTGCAGGTATTTTTCAAGATTATAGTGCGTCACAAGGCATGATTGTTATGTCAGCAACACATTACGCGACGTATTGGCCGTATGAAAGTAATGAGGCAGTACAAGCCGTTTCTTCTATTGGTTTGCTATTGGCAGAAAATACAGATCCACAACGCATTTTGCAACAACTGCGTCTTTGGGCAAAAAAAGAGGCGACACACCCCATACGTATTCGTTCTGATCAAGAAATACGTGAGACCTCTTTGGCTATTTTTGATCGTACCTTTGCGATTACCCATGTATTACGTTTATTAGTTATTTTAGTTGCTTTTGTTGGTGTTTTTAGTGCCTTAATGGCGTTGTTTTTAGAGAAAAGTCGTGAATATGCTGTTTTACGTGCGACAGGGCTAACCCCTCAGCAACTCAAAGGGATGATTTTTCTACAAACGGCTTTAATGGGGCTGATGGCGGGAATTATTGCTTTGCCATTGGGTTGGCTGATGTCAGAAGTGTTAATTAGTGTTATTAACCAACGCTCTTTTGGTTGGACAATGAGTCGCAGTTTATCCCCGATGATGTTTATTTATGCCTTATTGTTATCGGTTGGTGCAGCATTGCTTGCAGGTGTTTTCCCTGCACGCAAGATAACAGCATTACCCTTACGTCAAGGCTTGCGTGATTTATGAGTGGATTATTGCATTGGTTACGAACGTATTTTGTTCTTTTAGCCTTGTTTTTTTTGCTACTTGGGTGTGAGAGCAAGCAGGATAAATCACCTGTAATCTTGCCATTAACGGTTGCTGATTTATTGAGTAATGATGTGGTTGATGGTTATCAACGTGCAATTAACCCACGTCGTTTTCATTTTCCAGAAGATCATGCTTCACACTCTGATTTTCGTAATGAATGGTGGTATATCACAGGTAATGTTCGCAGTGTGCAAGGTCATGAGTTTGGCTATCAAGTTACCTTTTTTCGTATCGCACTTCAGCCTCAGCAGATGACGAAGCGTACCTCTCGTTGGGCAAGTAAACAAGTCTGGATGGCGCATGTGGCATTAACCGATATTAACGCGCAACATTATTATCATGGGCAACGTTTTGCACGTGATGCGTTGGGGTTGGCAGGTTTTCAGCAACAGCCGTTTAAAGTGTGGTTGGAAGATTGGCAGATTAGTGCGAAAGAAAAAGGTGTGTTTCCCTGGCAGATCCATATTCAACATGAAAATGTACAACTTGATTTAACGTTGGCACAGGTTAAGCCACCTGTTTTGCAAGGTGAGCATGGTCTAAGTCAAAAAAGTGCTGAGCAGGGCAATGCCTCTTACTATTATTCAATGACGCAGCTACAAACAACAGGTCAGATTAGTATTAGTGAGCAGTCGTATAAGGTTAGTGGGAAATCATGGTTAGATCGTGAATGGAGTACCAGTGCCTTAGGTAAAGATCAAGTGGGCTGGGATTGGTTTGCCTTACAGTTTGATGATGATACTGAGCTGATGTATTACCAAATGCGTACAAAATCAGGTAAGGTTGATCCGCATAGTACGGGTAAATACATTGATACTGATAGTCGTACAATAAATATACCTTTTCATGATATACAGCTAACACCGCTAAAAATATGGACATCAACAACAGGGCGAAAATATCCTATTCATTGGCGGATGCATTTACCTAATAGGCCTGCAACATGGCGTATCGAAGCACAATTTGATGCACAGGAAATGCAAGGTGTGGTTAATTATTGGGAAGGTGTTGTACGAATTATGGATGAAAGAACCCAGCAGCAAGTGGGAAAAGGATATTTAGAAATGACGGGATATTAGTGGTTTTTCTTGCGTTGTTGATGATATTACAGGTAGCCTAGTGCTTTTTATGCAGAACTTTAATGACAATGATGCTAACTCATTTTTTAACTAAGCTAAACAAAACACCTGAAAAAATTGAATTCGCTGAGACAATGGCAGTGATTGATGAGCGGTATGTTTTTACCCCCGTCCGTTTTCAAAATGGTGATTTTATTAATGAAGTAGGGGATAACTTAGGTTCTTGTAAGCTGCTGACATTTGCTCAATTACAGGGGTTAAATGAAACAGAAGTGTTGGCATGTTTTGGTACGTATTATCGTGACGATGTGCTACAGCATCCTGATAATACCGATCATCAAAATATTCGTCACTTTATGCAAACAGGTTGGGAAGGTGTTTGCTTTGATGAGCAGGCACTTACCAAGAAATAGCGTCAACAGCTTGATTATAGGGGAAATCCTTTATGGTTTCCCTTGAGAAATTAATCACTTAGTAGTTTCACAAAACTATCTTTGTATTCTTTATAACGGCTTTTTACTTCAGTTTTTATAGCACTTGCTGCACGTCGATTTTCATACTCACCAACACGCACTTTGTAGAAGTGCCCTTGATCTGATTCGTAGGTATCATAATAAGCATCAAAACCATCGACTTCTAAATCATTAACTAAATCCATTGCCTTTTTTTCACTGGGTGTTACTGAAACTTGTACGGTGTATTGAAAGCCTTCAGATTGAGTACCATTACTATTGTTACCACTGCTAGTTGTGATTTTCAACCCGTAACCATTTTGGTTTAATACATAAGTAATACCGCCAATAAGAATAACAAGTAGCAGAATATTACCAATAAGATTAAAAAAGCCACTTTGTTTGAATTGATGCATGAGAATACCCCTTCTGAAAACTAATAATTGGATAGTAAATACTATATTACACTTACAAGCTAATGGAAACTGTGAAGTGTATAAAAAAGTAACTTTAATAATAGGGTGATTATAGTCTATAGCCATAAGTTGGTTGATTTATTATTCATGCAAGCCTATATCCATTACGGGATTCTGTATAGAATAGTCTATTTTAAAACCCTGAAAATAACCGACCAATAAATAATAATGTCTGAAATAACTTTGCTTTGGCACGACTATGAAACGTGGGGTGCTGACCCACGCAATGATCGTGCTGCACAATTTGCTGCTATTCGAACTAATCAAGATTTAGAAGAAGTCGGTGAGCCTATTAATATCTACTGTAAACCGAGTGATGATTTTCTACCGCATCCGGAGGCAGCACTTATTACGGGTTTGACACCGCAAGAAACATGGCAAAAAGGGCTGATTGAAGCCGAATTTTTTGCCCAAATTAATCAAGAGTTTTCCAAACCAAGCACCTGTGGCGTGGGTTACAACTCGATTCGCTTTGATGATGAAGTGACACGATTGGGTTTCTATCGTAATTTTATTGATCCTTATGCGCGCGAATGGAAAAACGGCAATAGCCGTTGGGATATTATTGATTTAGTGCGTATGACTCACGCATTACGCCCTGAGGGAATTAATTGGCCGACTGATGCGTTGAGTGGCAAAGTAAGTTTTAGGCTTGAATTATTAACAAAAGCCAATAGTATTGCGCATGAAGGTGCGCATGATGCGTTATCTGATGTCAGAGCAACGATAGCAATGGCTAAGCTGATTAAAACAGCACAACCCAAACTTTATGATTACTATTTCAAACTGCGCTCAAAAGTTGAAGCAGGGCGATTATTAAATTTATCAGAGCAAAAAACGGTTTTACATGTCAGTGGTATGTATGGCGTAGGACTCGGTTGTATTTCGCCGGTTATGCCTTTAGTACAGCATCCTGTTAATGCAAATGAATACTTTGTTTATGATTTGCGCCATGATCCACGATCATTATTAGCGATGAGTAGTCATGATATTGCCAAAAATCTTTATACAAAAACCACAAATTTTCCCGAAGGCATACAGCGTGTTGCATTAAAAACAGTGCATATTAATAAATCACCAGCGCTTGCACCGATTAACACATTAACCGTTGATAAAGCAAAACAATGGCAAATGAATGGGGATGAAATAGAACAACATCGACAGCAGTTATTAGCGGATAATTCATTAGCACAACGGTTAATTGAAATGTGCCATGCTAATAGTAAAAAGAAAATAATAAGCGATGCGGATTCGGCTATTTATGAGGGATTTATTAGTAATAATGATCGAGCATTGTGTAATCAAGTTTTAAAGAAAAAACCTGAACAACGGGTAAGTTGGAAACCAATCTTTGATGATCATCGATTAAATATTCTATACCCACGTTATGTGGCTAGGAATTGGCCTGAGCTGTTAGATGTTGAGCAGCAAGAACAGTGGCAGCGCTTTTGTCAGGCGCGATTATTTGACGGTGATTATGGGAGTAAATTGACTATTCATAAGTTTGAACAAACAATAGAAACGTTATTA
>CAYNGN010000271.1:0-4544 GCA_964396615.1 uncultured Thiothrix sp.
GTTTTGCTTTCTGTTGGAGTGCTTTTGTTATTAAGCGCTCAACCGTTTTTTCTAGATTCTTTTGTTGCTTAAGCGTATTCGCGGTGAATGCCTCTTGCAGTGCTGTTGTGACCAAGTGTTTGGTTGTTTTTTCTACATCATCCTGTTGTTTAGACAAGTTATTCACATTGCCCTCTATACGCCCAATAGCCGTCAGTAGGTCTTTAAGCAAATCCTGTGAATAATCTGCCTGTGTATTGGCGTGGGGGATGTTTTGTTGTGCTAAAGACGAATTGGGTTCAAAGGCTTGGTTTTCAGGCTTTTCAATAGATTTATCAGCAACTTTCTCTTCTTGTTCTGGCACATTGTTTGCTAGAAAATGCACTTCATCAAGCACAATAGTCGGGTCATTGGTAATAACACCATCACATTCTTCCTTGCCCCATTGGGAAAAATTAAAATTAATCGACAAATATTTTCCATAGTGACCTTTACGGCTAATCAGCACATGGATTGCCTCTAAATAGCGCACGACTTCATTGGCATGATGCGGAAAAAGATTGGTTAATTGCTGTAAGCGACGACCATTCATATCGTCTTCATATTTATTAAAATCAATGGTTTGGCTAAAGATGGCAGTGACGATTTTAGCCGCACGCTGGGTTAGGCAACATAAGGGGATTTTGCGCAGAAAGATTTGCGTAAGGCGGATGAGGTCAGCATCAGACAGTTGCAAAGCATCGGGGTCAGCAGCAGAAAGTGGCTGTTTACTCGGGGCAGACATTACAAAATTTTTGGGATTTGGATACACTATGGTACGCATAATCAATCACTCCATGATTGGGTTATGAAGTCCTATTGCCGTTGTTGTATGCAACACAGTGGGACGCTTAATTAACATTCAATTTGGCTACTGATTCGTTCAGTAGCTGAGTTGCTTTATACCTTACTCGCGATTTGTAGGATAATGCAAGGGAAATATTTTTTAATTTTCTTTTTTGTTTTATTTTGAAAAATACTGTTTTTTATTAATGACTTATTGTTTTGATTATTTTTAACACAATCCGTTTTTTGACTAAACTGATTGTTTTTTGACCTGATGTTTAATAAGTCCTCACCTGACATTTTTTTTAAAAAAGACGACGACAAAGACAGACAATACCCAAGCCAATCAATGGGCGATTTTTCGCGCGTGTTGTTTGTTTGTCGTTTTTTTTATAGTTTTTTTTGTTTGTCTGTTTGTCTGTTTGTTTGTCTGTGGTAACTGAATCAGTTGGGCAAGGGCAACTGTTTTGGTTGGGCTACTAAAATAGTTGGGGTGGATGTTTTACAGTATTTTCAGTGCATCCAAGGGAACGCCTGTCACTTTATGAATCATTGCATAATCGAAGCCTTCTTCTAGCATATTTTTAGCAATGGTCAATTGCTGTTGTTGTTCTCCTTCCTCACGTCCTTGCTTTATGCCCACTTCATGTCCTGCTAAATACTTTTTTTGCTGGGCTTCTTCAAGATTATATTCCTCTTTCATTTGCGCTAATTCTTGTGGCGAAATAGCACTGCGTTCGATCAGAGTAAATACATCGTGGATTATTTGCTTGTCATAGCAGCTTTCATCAACCTCTTCATCCAACGTGTCATCAATCGCCTGTAGCCATTGGCGGCAAGGTTGTGGAGTATCATCGCTGACGTATTTGGGGCAAAGGTATAAAATTTTATGCGGGATTTCGCCTAATGGATTGCCATAACGATCTTTTGGGTCAAAATCAATGGTTGCCATATCAACCTTATGTCGATCACCTGAGGTTAAGACAACAATGGTGAAAACAGTTAAATCAGGGCTATAATTTTTTGCATTTGCTACTTGTTCCAACAAAGCAACTGAATGGTAGTGAAGGAAACGCTCATAATGATCAGAAGAACGGACATGCTGAATATCAACAATAATACGATTGATTTTATCTTCAGCAAATAGATCAAAACGACTATCGACTTTGCCAATAATCGGATCAAAGGATTTTTCTGTTTCCACATGATCAATGTTGAGGGTAATGCCTAGAAAATCTTCAACAAATGCGGTAAAAATAGCAGGTTGTGAAAACGCTTTTTTAAAGATAACACCATAGCGTAATGAGGCGACTTTTTTCATAGCAATACACCCGTACAGGTAATGAGAAAGTAAGGGGGTATGCTACAGGAGAAAAAGAGCTAGGGTAACGTCTTGGTGAATATAAGGTACGATCTTCTCAAGTGCTCCAGCATTGTCTAATATTCATAGCCCATATCACATCAATATGCCCAGTCGCCTAAAATTTGTTGGGTTTCTTCATCTTCTATATTAATGCCTTCAAGTTGCTCTAACGGCACGGCAAACTCGGTATCTTTCCAATTGATTTTGACTAATACTTCATGATCGCAATCTTCATCTGCTGCAATATCAATAACGTCAATTATTTCATCGACTTTCAAAGGTGACATACCGCGCTTTGATATACATTTTGCTTTAAAAGGAAAAGAACATCCTTCACCCACATAGTAATACCATCCCATTGCACGTTCTTCTTCATTATAAGCATCAACCACCACATCATAGATAATACGTTGTTCTATTTCATTATTTTTTTTAGTCATTTTTCTCTCCTAAAATAAAGGAAGGGATTCAAATTTAAATCCCACTACCAGATAGCCATTATGATCGCTAAAACCACTCTTGTTTTGTCGCCTCATAATAAAAGTCAAGATTAAGGAGTGGGATTGCAACAGGAGGCTGCTAGGAAAGCAGCCTTTTTAGCTGAGTTCAATGACTTATTCATCAGGCTACCCGTGCTACCCTTTCTATTAACTCTGCATCCATTGTTGAATAGTTTGTCGCAGGTTTTTGAGTGCGAAGGGAGAAATAATGTCGATACGACGATCTTTAGCACGATCAAGCATATTTTTAGTGGGGTCACGCGCGCTAACTAACCATATTTTGCCGTATAAGCCGCCTAAATCATCGCCTAAGCTATCAATTTTATACAATACATCAGCATCTTTTTGTTGGCATCCTTCATTGCCAAAGCGCATGGTTTTACATTCAATCACGAGCATACGATTATTATGTACCAGTAACACATCCAATTCATTATGGGTACTGCGGCTTTTTTCCCATGATATTTTGACGCTTGATTGCACATCATCAGGTTTTTCATCCGCAGCGATATGATACACATATTCTTCCAGCCAAATACCGCCTAAATAACGGGTGTTTTCTGCGGTGGTAAAGGTAATCGTCTTATTGCCATTCCAGTTAATTAAAGCCGCCTTATGATAATGTTGTAATGTGGTTTTCCATAGACCTCTGGGGGACTCTCTTAGGGATTGTTCGGGATATTCAAGCGTTTTACCATCCTCTGATAAGGCATTATTGGCAAGATAATTAATAACACCAAGCAATGAACCTAAGGCTTCTGCCTGTTGCCCCATATATTTAGTGACGGCTTTGCGGTTGTTAGCGGTTGCCAACCATTCGGTATCCTCGGATAAGGCGTGGTGGTAATGTGCGCCATTTGCCATTAAATAATCGGGAATGGTTAAGACACCTGCAAGTGTATCAGGGGCTTGTTTAGCAGGTAAATACTCTAGTTTATTATGCTGTGTATCGGTATAAATAAAGCGAGCATCATCCGTCATGACTTCAGCAAAGCCCTGCGACATGAGTTTTGTTCCTCCTGTTATATTTAACATAATCGTCGCATGGGGGTAGTTTTCTTGAAGGGTACTACTGACCTCTAATGCATAGTCATAAATCGCAGGCATATTCGTACTCGGCATGTCGGTATAGGTTTCATAGGAAATCTCTTTTGCCTTGAGCATTTTTATAAAACGTTTTGTCATGCCATTATTTTGCATAAAAGCCGTACTAACGATACAAACATGATCAGGTTTAAGCATTAAAAGCGGAATGTAATTGGCGAGCAATTGATTTGAAATTAAACAGATATGGATATTCATAATTTTATCGCCTCATACGCTTCAAGCGTTGCCCCGTATTGCGCCAACTCATTGGCTGATAATTCTTTGCCCCGCATTTCACTCGGTAAGGCAAGTGTGAGATGAAAATACTCTCCACCGCGTTGGTTGACTTCAGCAACTAAATTAATCGGCAATGTGCCAATAATCACATCGCCTTTTTGGGTAATGTTTGGGTCAAAATGGCTTATTTGTTGATCAACCTTGATGTCTTGTTGTTGCGCCCATTCAATTGCGCCTGCATGACGGGAGATAAAGTAGGTAGTCATAAGAAGTTTCTCTTGCTCGTTAATCATGTTGAATCAATAGAGAGAATATAGTGGAAAAAACGGCAAAATGCAGAAGTGGCAAGCTTGTTAATTTGTGTGAGTGATTGTTAGGTAGGGGCGCGATTTATCGCGTCTTTTGTCATTTAAGCCTGTTATTTCATTTTTCCCTTTTTTATATCGCCACTATAAAGACGCGATAAATCGCCGTCTCTACATCAGTGAAGGGGGACGGGACTAGGCTGTCGAACTGATTGTTTTTCGTGCATTTATGAAAAACAAAAAAAGGAT
>CAYNGN010000272.1:0-4536 GCA_964396615.1 uncultured Thiothrix sp.
AGCCATTACTACGCTCCAGAAAACGCTTAAGGGGTGTTTTTTCACTATTTTCAGTGTTATTAATATCAATATACAAGGCCAATGGCATTAGCAAGGACTCTCTTTGCCAAAGTCGAGTAAAGGTCTCAAAATCTCCAATTTGATCAGGTAGGGTTTTGAGATTCATTATTTGTAGATTCACTTGTAAAGCCATTGCCACATGTGCTGTAACGAGGCGTTTACTGCTGGAATCCTGTCCGAGAAGCTCAATGACAGGCAGTCTTTCAACACCCTCTGCCTGTTTTATACGTTGTACAACGTTATCAATGACCTGTTGTTGTGAAGGAGGCAAATCATCATCCGTTTGTTGCAGCTCTATCGAGTCAACCAACGGAGTCAAACGATCATCCAGATAATTGAGTCCTTTGAGATAGTTGATAATACGTTCATCAATGCCTAAGGATGCCTGAGTAAGCGGTAACGTACCAGGCTGATTGATCTCCAACAATCGCCAGTGTCGTAAGGGCGCATAAGGTGCTAACACGCTCCAATCAGGATCATCAAACAAGGTAAACGCTAAGGCAAAGGTGGGATAGGTTTTGTTTGCATCCCCTTGCGCTTTTGCACAAAGCGTCGCCACTCTAGTATCAAGTTCCATTGCAGCACAAAGTACCAATACCTGCCGATCAAACATTGATAGACCCAGCAGGTTGGCAAGCCTAATCAGAGCGGGCGGCGATTCATGATTTTCCCGTTTAACCATTTCCTGTCGTGCCAACTCAATATCTTCTTCAGTAGGAGTGGAGCATCTGGCAGGTAAACGCTTATTTTCAAGGGGGGGTTTTCGATTAAACCAACCGTGTGATACGGATGAATCAGTGATAATAGGATCGGCTGGGGATATAGCAAGCCGTTCCAATCTGAGCCGAATCCAAGCCATCGTGGCAACAAGATGCTGGTCATTATTTTCCATCCATGTGACTTGATTGCTCATGTGATCATGACCTCCATAGCGGGATTAAACGCTGGAGGTTTAACGCTATGATCAATCAATTGGCTATCGATGCCATCAATGCGTAAACGAATAAAACGACGGCCAATCGGAGCCTCTTCAATGACAAACATAAGGGTATCCGTTTGTAATGGATGAGGTTCTGAGCGTACTTCTCGATCACCCAGCAATAAGGCAGCACGCTGTTCTGGGCGAATATCAGGGCTACAGGTAAGCGTTAAGGTCACATTACCTGCTCCATCACGTACCACAGGATTAGCGGGATTAATAGTCAGTATCTGCGGCGCAAGTGGCAAGGGTAGGCTATTGGTGGTTCGATCTTGTTCGCCACTCTTGCTAATGGTTGCATCAACCGTATAAAACCCAACCGCCCAGTTAGTCGGGTCATTGGGCAATTGGACGCTTATCTGCTTAGCGGTTCCTCCCACAGCGATAGGAAGGTGAACGTCAATCGGTATCGGCAAGCGTACATTGCTAAAATGCACCATCACCGTATCCCCCGCTAAATGATGACCCTTAATAAGGATAGTGTCATTTAACAAGACACTTCGCTGTTGATTGGGCATAACAATTTCAGAAAAAAGGGGAAAGGGCGGAATTAAATCAGCGTGTGCGCTAACACCTTGATCATCCTCACCGCGTTTTAAGACGGGAAGGGGCGTTTTTGCCGCGCGGGTGCTTTCTATCAACACCACTGACACTTCATAGCCTGTAGAAAGGCGGTATTCGGCTGACTGGAAGCTGGTCCAAAGCTTAGACATATCATCAAGCGTTAATACATCAGGTGTAATACGCACCTGCTCAATTTGCCGCTGAAGATTAGAATCAGGACTAATGCCTTCAATATCCACCTGCCCCAATAGCGGATGATCATGCAAAAAGCTCATTGCCTGCCCCATCAATTGTTGTCCTGAAATATCATCGTCATTTTCACCATAAGCGGTGATTAAATATTTCAAGACCAAGGGCAAAGGAGGATGAGCCGTTTCGCCGTTACGAATGTCACTTGGCATTGGCTGGTTACGAAATGCAGGATTGTAATGGGTCGCATAGAGAAAAATATTAATTTGCTCACCACTTTCACCATTACGTGCGGTGCTAGGAGGACGTGTGGTTACTGAGGCAACGGGCGCAATAGTAGACAATAAATGCCGTAATGTTGCCGTAACGGTTGCTAACGCAGTAGGACTGCTCATGCTCGCCCCCTGCTCTCTCTTTGCTTTAGGTAAGCATCCAGACTCATTACGCCACTAGGCTTTTTAGGTGTTGTGTGCTGTTTTTTCTCCGTCTGAATCGCACGCACTTCAATACGACCAATCGTGACATTCACTACAGGCTCGGTTGCGGCGTGGGTATTGCTTTGTTGCCAACGCTGGTTAATATCAGCTTGCCTCTGTGCTAGCCAGTTGGGGGTTTGCAATAAACCTGATGGATGCGTTGTCTGTTTATTGGCTTGATCAGAATCAGTGGTCGTGTCCTCTTTTGCTAAATGCACAGATTCTTTAGGCGTTATTTCGGCTGACACGAAAAGCGGATGAGGTAAATCAGAGACTGGCATTTCTACAGGGGTTGAATCGACACTTGTTGCACGATCTGGTTGCCTAGCATCACCTTTATTTTCAGTATTTGCTGTATTTGCAGTGGTGCTATGCTGTAACCGCAGGAGAATGTCTTCAATGCGACTATTTATGCCACTTTGTAAGCTAAAAGCATGGGTTGTCGGTTTATCAGTAGTGCCATCTGGGTCTGGTATCGTTTCGATTCCAGCAAGATGTTGTGTATCTAGCGTTCCCTTTCCTTGTTCCTGAACGGATGGTTGTTGATTCAACTTGACAGTGATGGCTTCCATGCTTTTGCTACCGTCGTCAATAGGCTGAAGCTTACTATCCGTTAATTTTTCACTGGATTGCATTTGGTTTTGTTGTCCCGCTAAGAGGGGAGAGAGTGACGATAGATTTAACGAATCCAACATCTCAGTACTATTTGTTTCCATCTCAGTCGAAGACGGCTGATTCTCAATAGCACCTGCTTCATTGTTTCGCGTATTATCCACCGTTGGGGCAGAGACAGGCTCGCTTTCAAACCTAGATTTTGGGCGTGGCTGGACTTTAGGCGTATTTTTCTGTTGCTCACCGAATGTTTGATGACGATCAATTAAATGACTGAAAAAACGGTTCATGAGCGCAACATCCCTAAATAAAGCTGGCGACGTATGGGGCTAAGATTGAGAATCTCCTGCTCAGACCAACCATACCCCTTCGCGAGTGTATGAATCATTTGTAACGTTCGTTCTGCCCAGTCATTAAGCTCACTCCACAGGAAGCTGACAATATCAAACAGCACCTCCCAATGATGGGAACAGGATGGACAACTCAGATTTATTTGGATTTTTGCTTGTGGATCAAGTGCTTCAATACGTTTTTCTAGTGCCTCAATCACATGATCAGGTAATTGATCGACCCTATGGTTTTCACCTATGCCATTCTCAACAGGAGGCTCGATGTTGATGATACAGCGGGTTAGTAACGTATTTTGCACTTTGTCAATACTGACTTGATCAGCACTCATCTTCATCGCAGCGGCTATATCAAGGCTGTTGGGCAAGCGAAAATGAATATGATAGTGTTCCACATCAAGCTCAAACTCATTTAACGTTGATAAGGTTGATGCTCTTGCTTCACTTTCTGATGCTTCTGCTTCACCTTCTAATGATGCAACACACATATCTGCAACCTTGTTTTCCCACTCGAGACGCTCAAAACAAGCGGGACAGACGGCGGTATTGACCAGCTGCGAACCAAATAAGCGTTCGCGTAGCTGCAATAACTGTTGATCACGCTGACCAATGCTTAATTCTGCTAACGTTTTGGCAGGTATCTCTGGACGTGCTGCAACCAGCAAGATGAGCGCTCTTTGCAACAAGGGCTGATTCAAGCCTTGTTCCCAAACGTTTAACATATCAATAGCGTTTAGCTGTCTCATTACCCATAAACCTCATTAGCCTTCAGGTTCAGTAAATTCAGGCTCGGAGGGTTCCGCAACCGCATAATCGCGTTCCCAACCTTCATTTTCCAGCTTCAAGGTTTGTATCGCGACCGCATTGGCACTGGCATCCAGTTCTGGCAATGCTTGATATTCAGAGACCCAACATCTGTAAACTTTATAGGCAATTGCCAATTGTCCCGCCTCGTTATACATTTCAATAATGATGTCTTTGCGAAAATCCTTTAACGACACTTCTGCGCCTAGACCTGAACCAAAATTCCACACTTTATTCGCCCATTTCTCAAATTCAGGATCATGGGTAACACCACGTTCTAAGGTAATCGCTTCATATTTTGACTGTCCAGGAGATTTTCGGGTGCTACTAGGATCGCCACCTTCGCGATGTTCAACCATTTCTGTGGTGCGTTTGAGCGCACCGACTTTACTGATTCCAGCTACAAATTTGCCATCCCATTTCACTCTAAACTTGAAGTTTTTATAGGGATCAAATCGTTGTGGATTAACGCTAAACTGAGCCATGATTTACTCCTTTAAACCTC
>CAYNGN010000273.1:0-4532 GCA_964396615.1 uncultured Thiothrix sp.
AATATATCATTAAAAGTAATTAAAAGTAAATTATTTAGTTAATATAAGTAACACTCAACCCAATCATAACCCACTTATTCACACAAACCAATACAATGAACACGCATTATAATAGCCTACAAAAACTCGTCCTCCCATTAAGCCGCTCAAAAAGCCACCAATAGCAAGATTAATCACTACAATATCTCCATAATTTGCTAAACTCGGCGCTTCATTCAAGGATGCAAATAAGTCAATGAACAACAAGGATACGGTCACATTAGTTGATAATTCCACTGGACTAGAATTTGAGTTACCCATTCTCCGCCCTAATGAAGGACCAGCAACAATTGATGTACGTGAACTTTATAAAAAATTCGGTTATTTCACCTATGATCCAGGTTATTTATCAACCGCAAGTTGTCAAAGCGCAATAACCTATATGGATGGTGATAAAGGAGTATTACGCTATCGTGGCTACCCTATCGAACAACTTGCTAATAAAAGCACCTTTCTTGAGGTCTGCTACTTGCTTTATTATGGTGAACTTCCTAACACTATAGAACTTACCCAGTTTACTGATGATATTAAACATCACAGTATGTTGCATGAGGCCTTAAAACAATTCTATATGGGCTTCAGAAGAGACGCTCATCCAATGAGCATTATGGTTGGCGTTGTTGGCGCATTGTCATCTTTTTTTCATGAACGTGCAGACGTACATAACCCAATACACCGTCAAAAGTCAGCCCATCGACTCATTGCAAAAATGCCTGTAATTGCCGCATGGAGTTATCGTTACGCACATGGTCAACCCTTTGCATATCCACGCAATGACTTGTGTTATGCCAGCAATTTCCTCCATATGATGTTTGCAGTGCCAACAGAACCTTATGAACCTGACCCTATATTTGTAAAAGCATTAGATTTAATTCTCATTCTTCATGCAGATCATGAGCAAAATGCATCCACCTCAACGGTACGTTTAACAGGCAGCTCGGAAGCCAACCCTTTTGCTGCTATATCAGCAGGCATCACTTCATTATGGGGACCCTCTCATGGAGGTGCTAATGAAGCAGCAATCCGCATGATTATGGACATCGTCGAGTCAGAACATGATGCACAACACTATATTGATCGTGCCAAAGATCCTGATGATCGCTTCCGATTAATGGGTTTTGGACACCGCATTTATAAGAGCTACGACCCTCGCGCACGTATTATTCGCCGCACATGTCATGACATCGTACAAAACCTTGAGAAAGGAAACCCTTATCAAACTCTATTTAATACGGCGATGAAAATAGAGAAAATCGCACTAAGTGATGATTATTTCAAATCCCGTAACCTCTATCCGAATGTTGATTTTTATTCAGGGATAATATTATTAGCAATGGGAATTCCACTTAATATGTTTACCGTCATTTTTGCTCTCGCACGCACAGTGGGATGGACTTCGCACTGGAACGAGATGATGCAAGATCCTGAGTCACGCATTGGACGACCAAGACAGCTTTATTCAGGGGAGAAAAAACGTGATTACATTGAAGTAGCAGAACGCTAAAAATCAATAAAAAAGCAAAGAGAAAATAACGAATCAAGCAAAGTAACACCAGACCAAACTGCAAGAACGATATTATTATGGCGCAGCTGTATTATATTCTGCAATTGGTCTGATGCTAAAGATGCAGAATTACAAAATACTATCGACTTTTAATTATTTCAGTATTTTGGACACTCATTCCGCCCTCAGTCAGACTCTATGAAATAAGAACAGTTCCACTTAACATATTTAATTTTCCTGCCACTAAGAGTCATTTTTGCTAAAAATAGCTCAATAACAAAAGCAATACGCTGATTTCATTAAGCTAATATTAAGCAAAACTTATCCAAAAAATATTTTTTCAGTGTGTTTTTATTTCAAGCAAATAGAAAAGATCAATACAACATGACTACTCAATATAGCTATAGTAAATCAGGTAAATAGGGCTACACGTTAGAAGCGAGCCATGTGTGCTATTAACGTATAGCTTACTACCTGTTAACCCTCTATACTGCAGCTTCGTTTACTCATCCACTACCATATACTATGTGCTGGTCTAACAAACTGTTTCTCATTATCGTTTTCTCTTTTTTTGTTCTAAGTTTACTTAACAACTGCGGCAATAAAGGCAATCTTTATCTACCAAAAAACAAGCAATCACTATCCTCACTTCCCACAGAAAACAATAAGACCTCACCACACAATCAAACACACTAATAAAATGGATCATTTCAACTATAAAAACAACCTACTTTTTGCTGAAGAACTTGCCATCGACAACATTGCCAGTCAATACGGCACACCTTGCTACGTTTACTCTAAGGCCACACTAGAACGCCATTGGCACGCATTCAATCAAGCATTTGGTCAGCAAAAGCACCTTATCTGTTATGCCGTCAAAGCGAATCCAAACCTTGCCATCCTCAATCTCTTTGCTCGACTAGGATCGGGGTTTGATATTGTCTCCATTGGTGAACTAGAAAGGGTTCTTAAAGCAGGCGGTAATCCAGAAAAAATCGTCTTTTCTGGTGTAGGAAAACGCAAAGATGAAATGGCGCGCGCACTTGAAGTTGGTATTCACTGTTTTAATGTTGAATCCGAAGCAGAACTAGTACAACTCAACCAAGTAGCAAGAGAACTTGATAAAGTTGCTCCTATTTCAATTCGCGTCAACCCTGATGTCAATGCAGGCACGCACCCCTATATTTCAACAGGTTTAAAAGAAAACAAATTCGGCATTGAAATCAATGCCGCTGAGGCGGTGTACCATCAGGCACACAAGATGGAAAATATTCACATCATTGGTATTGATTGCCATATTGGCTCACAACTCACTGAACTAACCCCCTTCATTGATGCATTAGATCGTGTCCTTATTCTCACTGAAAAGCTTGAGGCTGCTGGCATTAACATCCAACACCTTGATTTAGGCGGAGGGCTTGGTGTTACTTACAAGGACGAAACCCCCCCCTTGCCTGCTGACTATACTGAACGCTTATTTGCCAACCCAAAAGTTAAAAATTTTGAAATAATTATTGAGCCAGGCCGTGCAATTACTGCAAACGCAGGCATTTTAGTAACAAAGGTTGAATATCTCAAACACACCGAACATAAAAACTTTGCAATTGTTGATGCAGCAATGAATGATTTATTACGCCCTTCATTGTACCAAGCATGGCAAGCCATTATCCCTGTAAGACATCCAGAAGCAACAACATCAGAAGTAAAATTTTACGATATTGTTGGCCCCATTTGCGAAACAAGTGATTTCTTGGGCAAAGACCGCCCGTTACAGCTAAAAGAAAATGACTTACTAGCCATTCGATCAGCAGGAGCCTACGGCTCATCCATGTCATCTAACTACAATTCACGCCCACGTATTGCCGAAATTATGGTTGATCATGATAAAGCTCATGTTATTCGTCAAAGAGAAACGATTGATGATCTAATGAAAGGTGAAAGCCTACTACCTTATCCCCTTACATAATCAACAAAGCTTGCTGAATACATAGCGTGTAGATATAAACATGATTAGCTAAACATCTATATCAAAGTCAGACAATTGCGTGCAAAAACGAGAAGCCCGTCATGTGGGTTATTTTTTAATCAAAAGTATGTTTGAGCGCAGCGAGTTCCTGCTGATTTAAAAATAATCCACATGACTGACTGGAACAAAAAATGTGAACGTCATTATCTGAACATCTATGATATGCATTTATTTACGAAGACGATGCTTAATAACATCCGTTAGTACCTGAAAATCAAAACGGCGCTTTGTACTTAATACCGTGTCATAAGTTAAAAGATCTTTTCGAAACACCTCAATACTCTGCATTGCTTTTTCCTCCTCGATTCTCCCCATCACCGTATGATCTTTAAGTAACGCCTCAACAAAAGACTCAAAGGCATCCAATGTCACCGTAAAAAAGCGCCGAATAGCCTCACCATATTTTGGGTTTTCCAACACAACATCACCAATTTCATCCGCTTTAGCAATAACAGGTCTCAATAATAAACGCCATCGCTCAGGCAAAGACACAGAACATTGTTTAACAACAGACAAACGATGCATACCCTGCTGCATATAAACAGGCAACTCATCAAGAGAACGTGCTATTTTTTTCTCTTGTTGAACCTTCGTTATATAGCTTTTCACTGAAGAACGAGCATCTATCCATATCTTATTAATCCACTCCATCATGGCATTAGCCAATTTATAAGCAATGTAAGAAAAAACAAGTAAAATCAATAAAGACAAGATAATAGAAATAAAAAAACGCATAGTAATAAAACACTTAAAAATAAACCAGCTAAAAACCCAGCTCGATAAGCCGTATCAAAGATACCCATTATTACGGCTTTTAAGGTAAATAAGGTAAATAAGGTAACAAAATAATAAAAACAATAAATAGTGCTTGTACTTATGCTAACAACCTCCTATTATACGCCTCATCTTCTGATGCGGGGTGGAGCAGCCCGGAAGCTCGTCGGGCTCATAACCCGAAGGTCG
>CAYNGN010000274.1:0-4530 GCA_964396615.1 uncultured Thiothrix sp.
TTTTACAACAGCTTCCTGACAATACTCCTGTACTCGGCACAACGGCGACGGCAAATGATCGGGTCATTAATGATATTCAATCTCAACTTGGCGATATCCTGATACAAAGAGGTTCATTAACACGCAAAAGTCTTGCATTACAAACCCTGATTTTACCTGATCAAGCATCACGTTTAGCTTGGCTGGCACAAATACTGCCAACCCTTGAAGGAACAGGGATTATTTATACATTAACCATACGAGATGCTGAACAAGTCGCTGTGTGGTTAACGCAAAATGGCATCCGTGCAAGTGCTTATCATGGCAGTATTACCCACCCCGATTTTGACAACAGTAATCACTATCGGCAATATCTTGAAGATCAGTTGCTAAAGAATACGATTAAGGTATTAGTGGCGACATCTGCATTAGGCATGGGCTATGATAAACCTGATTTAAAATTTGTTATTCACTATCAAGCTCCCAACTCTATTATTTCTTATTATCAGCAAGTAGGACGAGCTGGGCGTGGTGTCGATACTGCACTGGGTATACTCATTAGTGGCATTGAAGACGATGATATTCATGCTTTTTTTCGTCAATTTGCATTTCCTTCGCCTGAGCATGTTAATCATATTTTACAAATTTTAGCCGATAGTGATGGTCAAACAGCACGTCAGCTAGAGGCTGAGACTAATTTAAAGAGCGGTCAAATTGCCAAGGTATTAAAGCTTCTTAGTGTCGAAAATCCAGCACCGTTAATAAAACTAGGCACTCGCTGGCATAGAACTGCAATGCCTTTTGCTTTAGATACCGCTCGAATAGCACGTCTAACGCAGCAACGTGAGCAAGAGTGGCAACAAGTAAAACAGTATCTAACGACCTCAAGTTGTTTAATGACTTTTTTAGGTCATGCCTTAGATGATCCTTCAAATCAATCTTGTGGTCGATGTGCTAATTGTTTAGGTAAAAATCGCTTTATTATTGATATAGCTGAAGAAACGGTACATCAAGCCAGCTATTTTCTAAAACATGCCGAAACTAAAATAAAGCCTAAAGCGCAAGTAGCCGCCGATGGCTTTCCTGTTTATGGTTTTCGTGGCAATTTACCCCTTGAGTTGCGTGCGAAAGAAGGTCGTGTCTTATCACGCTGGGAAGATGCAGGTTGGGGAAAAATAGTGGCAACCAATAAACGTTCTAACCATTTTAGTGATGAGTTAGTCCATGCAACGGCTGGTATGATTCAACATCGCTGGAATTTTGACGACTCTCCTGCATGGGTTTGTTGCGTTCCGTCATTAAATCGTCCTAACCTTGTTCCTGATTTTGCACGTCGCTTAGCAACGGTATTACAGTTGCCTTTTATCGAGGCTATTGAGAAAGTGATACAAAATGAAGCACAAAAATTACAACAAAATCGTTACCATCAATGCAAAAACCTTGATGGTGTTTTTAAGATCAATCCGATCGATTCTAATAGTGTATTATTAGTTGATGATATTGTGGACTCAGGTTGGACATTAACGGTATTAGCCGCACTGTTACGACAAGCAGGAAGCGGTAATGTTTACCCTGTCGCATTGGCATCAACTTCAACGCGTTAATTTATTATGTTATCGAAAAATTCTCAATCAACACTATTACTAACGAGTTATTTCTCCAAGCCCATAAAAGGCGAGGTTAAACCTTTAACCCCTACCGAATGGGGACGATTTGCGTTATGGCTACGCTCTCAACACAAAACGCCCACTGATTTACTGATGCAGAACCCAACCGTTATTCTTGAAGGGTGGGATGACAAAAAAATAACACAAGAACGCATTATCACCCTGCTGGAAAGAGGCAATGCAATGGCTTTAGCGATGGAAAAATGGACACGCGCAGGCATTTGGGTTCTTAGTCGTTCTGATCAAGAATATCCCCACTTATTAAAGCAACGTTTAAAAGAAAATTCCCCGCCTCTTTTATTTGGCTGTGGCAATAAAAAATTATTAAATCAGGGCGGAATAGCCGTGGTTGGCTCACGAAAAATAACCGCTGATGATAGGGCATTTACCACCGATTTTGCAAAAAAAGCAGCAAGCATGGGTCAGTCTATTATTTCTGGTGGCGCGAAAGGGGTTGATGAAACAGCCATGCTCGGTGCATTAGAAGCGGGTGGGAATGCAATAGGCATGATGGCAAATAGTCTTTTACCAGCAAGTGTTTCACAAAAATGGCGAGACGCATTAATGGATAATCGCCTTGTGCTTATCTCGCCTTTTTACCCCGAAGCAGGGTTTAATGTGGGGAATGCGATGGCAAGAAATAAATACATTTATGGTTTGTCGAACAGTGCCTTGGTTGTTTTCTCTGCTAAAAAAGGCGGAACATGGACGGGGGCGTTAGAAAATATAAAAAAAGCGTGGGTTCCATTATGGGTAAAGTCAACTGATGATCCACATGCTGGCAATAATGATCTTGTTGGTTTAGGGGGGCTTTGCTGTGACTCATCTGTTGACACTATTAACATTGATGCTTTAGCCAATCCTACGATGCACATCACTCAATCCAATACTGAGCAAGTTAAGACAATGTCCTGTTCAAATAATCTTTCTGATAAAAAGCCCTTAAATAATCAGACGTTTGAAGTTCAAGTCAGTGAAACAACGATTGATTTTTATCAGTTATTTCTAAAAGAATTAGAAAGACTTACCCAAGAAAATGCGCTTAAAATTACCGATATATCTCAAAAAATGCAATTACAAGAAGCGCAAATTAAATACTGGATCAAGATTGCAATAGAAGAACAAAATGTGAATAAACTGACGAATCCTATTCGATACAAGGTTGTTAATAATACCGATGAATCACAAATGTGTTTGAAATTAGGATGATTAATTTTCTTGAACCTAACCCTCCCCACCACAATACCTATATTCCTTGTTCCATAAAGAGTTATTAACGAGGGCTTGTTTGCAAGCCCTTTTATTAAATCCTCACTCTTTAGAGGCTTTTTGTGCCAGTGCCATATTTCGATAAAGATCAGTTCTTGAGTGTGCAAACGGCGTAAAACAACGATTACGGTCATAGTCGTTGAGTGATTTTTGCGTTGTTAACCCATATTTGCGTGCAATCTCAGTTATCATTTTTGTGGAGGGTTTATCAATTTGCGAGGTTTTTTTGAGCCAGTGTGCATAACGTTCCAAAACGGGATCTAAGTAGTAATCATCAAAAGGAAAAGATTGCTTTGTCAACATTTTTGCATGTTCGATAAAGGTTTCAAGTATTTTCGCATAACCCCAACATTGAATTGCCCCGTCTGTTGTACAACAAGAAGTAGCTAAGTCAATAAGGCTGTTAATATTTGCCAGAAAGCGTGGGTCAGCATCCTCCCAAGTATCAAGATAAATGGTATCAAATAATTGATCCGTTTGTTGTAAATAAGCTTCGATGGTTGATTCGGTAATCCGAAGGTTATCCAATGGATAATGTGCTTGTGAAAGCCACGATTCAGCAATTAATGCGATGACTTGAGGGTTACTTTCAATAATAGTGATGCTTTTTACAGGGCGTTTAAGGGCAAAAATAAACTGAGGATAAATCGCTAAACCTAATCCTGCTATTAATACATGTCCTTTTGCCAATATTGCTGCTGCTAACATCATACAGCGTTCTTCACCGCTATCTGTCATCCATGCTTTGGGGGGAAATAAAGTGGCGAGTATTGATTGCTGAGATTCTATAACCTCACCTTGTAGATTATGCATCTGATAATGTTGTGTCATGTCAGAGGGTTTTAATATAGCAACCTTTTCACGCAACGAGGGATATTGATGCAGATGTTCAAAAATAAACTCCTTGTCAATAATGCTCTTTTGAATCCAAATAGCATTTTCTCTATTACTAGTGTTACCAGCATCGGGAAGTAGCAGAGGTATGTCTAATGCCTGAGGATTGAAATAATCATCTCTCCATGATGGATTAAAATGCTTATTGGATAAGTCTTTCATGTATTTTCCTTACTATTATAGTGAACAATCATCGCCAATTTCGACATCCTTCCTAAATATCAAAAATAGCTTACTCATCGCTGCTCTGGAAAACAAGATTGTCCTACTCCCCACCATAATCCCATTCACCTCCTCAAAGTACTCAGGGCGTAATAAATAGCTCTGCATATGCTTGGCAAAATGCGCTGATTGACATCTTTTATCAATAAAAATTAAAATTTAGTCAGACTAGTTTAATATTTCTGTTTATAACGGATTTTGTTGATCGCTTTTATCATAGATAAATATAATTATATCAATTATTTATGCTGGTTTCTTTGATTTAGCATTCCTACAAATAAACAATCTATCTATCTCCAATTTATTTTAGCCGTATTCCTTATTGATACGGATAAAAATTTCTTTATGGAATAATAAAAGTGCGTTGGCAATCCCACGTTTCATGCCTCAATGTAGGCTACCTTTCTCAATTAGTATTATTCTAATAGCCATGTATTTCAATATCCTTTGCAACAATCCAAGAGTCTAATGTTTCGACAGTAACAACCGAACCTACAAC
>CAYNGN010000275.1:0-3123 GCA_964396615.1 uncultured Thiothrix sp.
ATCGCCACTTTCAACTTTTACATTCACATCATTTTCATTGACTTGAACATATTTTCGAATCACCACTAAAATCTCATCACGTAGCTTTGGCAAATAATCTGGTGACTTCTTAGATTTATCAGCATGTTCATGTGCAATTAAAATCTGCAAACGCTCTTTTGCTAAGTTAGCTGTATTTTTTTTCTGTTCTTTTTTGAAGAAACTAAATAATCCCATGTTTTTAGCCTCCTATTAAGAAAATAGCTTTTTAAAGAAGCCTTTTTTCTGCTCGACTTCTATAAATCGCAGTGGAACATCTTCCCCTAAAAAACGAGAAACAACATCCATAT
This sequence comes from uncultured Thiothrix sp., assembly GCA_964396615.1. GTDB lineage: Bacteria > Pseudomonadota > Gammaproteobacteria > Thiotrichales > Thiotrichaceae > HyVt-477. The sequence goes on from CAYNGN010000275.1 coordinate 330, forward strand.
AAGCCTGTCCCGCTACACTGTCCTTATCCATAATAACTGGATTACCACTATTCGATGCTTGTAATACAGTACCAGACTCTGGAATAACACCGATCAATGGTACCGATAATATATCAACAATATCATCCATACTTAGCATGTCACCACCTTCAACACGCTCAGGAGAGTAACGTGTAATAAGTAAATGCTCTTTAATAGTCCGCCCTTGTTCTGCGGCTTGCGATTTACTTTGTAATATACCCAAAATTCTATCAGAATCTCGTACCGAAGAAACCTCAGGATTGGTCACAATAATAGCCTCATCTGCAAAATAAAGTGCCATAAATGCACCCATTTCGATACCCGCAGGAGAATCACAAACAATGTACTCAAAACCCTCAGCTTTTAATTCATTGATAACACTTTCAACCCCTTCTTTATTCAAGGCTTCTTTATCACGCGTTTGGGAGGCGGGTAAAATATACAGATTTTCAACACGCTTATCTTTAATTAATGCTTGTGTTAGAGTGGCTTCGCCATTGATTACATTAATAAAATCATAAATAACACGTCTCTCGACACCCATAATTAGATCAAGATTACGCAAGCCCACATCAAAATCGATTACAGCTGTTTTATGACCCTTTGCTGCTAAGCCTGCCGCAAATGCAGCACTGGATGTTGTTTTTCCTACACCCCCTTTACCCGATGTGACGACAATTACTTTACTCAATGTGTTCTCCCATAAATATTTTTTTATTAGTCACGATAATCATTTGACCAACGCTTCTATCATTAGTTTTTCGCCTTCAAGACGAATCATTGCAGGCTTGCCTTTTAATGCTGTATCGCTTTCATCCAATAATAAATAACGCCCTGCTATTGCGATCAATTCGGCTTGTAAAGAATGACAATAAATACGCGCCGACTCATTACCCCGAGCACCCGCTAAAGCCCTACCGCGCAAAGCACCGTAAATATGAATTGAGCCATCTGCAACAATTTCAGACCCCGCACTGGTCGCTGCTAACACTGTCATATCTGCATCCGCTGCATAAATTTGCTGTCCAGAACGCACTGGTCGCTCTATAATCATAGAAGCCTTGGTTGTAACTACTGCAGGGGCTTCTTCGACTGAGTCGGGTTTGGACTCAAGCTGATCAGCAATAGGCTCGCTTTCAATTTCTTTCGGTTTACTCACGTTAATAGGCTTAGGAGTTGGGCGCATTAATGCCCATCCGCTTTCAACCACCTGAGCGTTCATCTTAGCGGGTGCATTGCGTAAACCCACTGGAATGAAGCCCGTTTTTATTAATACATCTTTTAAAAGCGAAAAATCAAAACGCCTATCTGCAAGCTTGTCAGCAACACCATGACAATCAACAATTAATGGACTTTGCTGAAAGAACTGTGGTGCCTCGTTGTGCTTTTCTTGTAACTCTGCCTCTATAATTTGCATGTCCAACTCTTCAAGGAGTAGTACATTCAACATCGACATTTCACCTTTCAACATATTGGTATTAATACTTCTTTATATTTTAGAAGGCGGAATAATATACGACTTCAAATGGTTTATCATTGTTAAAATGAAGGATATTTTTATTAAATCAGGTACAATTCCCCGCTTTAAAATTAACAAATGTTTGTAAGTATCTGATGTCTTTAGAAACCCTGCCTATTCTCAATCCAATCTATCCAGAAAAAAAAGTCGAACAAATCAGTTGGGGACAACTACATGGCTGCTCACAAGATTTATTAATTGCTAATACTGCTAAAGAATACAATGGTCTCATTGTATTAATTACACCTGACTCTCACAGTGCTTACACAGCAGAAGAGAACATTCGGTTCTTCTCTGGGCTTGAAAATATACATATTTTCCCAGACTGGGAAACATTGCCTTATGATGTTTTTTCACCCCATGAAGATTTAATCTCAGATCGCCTTAAAACACTGTATCAGCTAGATAAAATGCAACAAGGTGTTTTAATTGTACCTATATCAACACTCATGCAACGCCTGCCCCCTGTAGGTTATGTACGTTCGAACACCATTATGCTAAAAGTTGGTGATATTCTTGATATTGAACAAACACGGCTTCAGTTAGACGAAGCAGGATACCGTCATGTTTCACAAGTGATGGAACATGGCGAATACAGCACCCGCGGGTCATTGATTGATCTGTTTCCGATGGGTGATAATAAACCTTATCGTATTGACCTGTTTGATGATGAGGTTGAAACCATCCGTAGCTTTAGCCCAGAAGATCAACGGACTATTGACAAAATTAACCAAATTGAATTATTACCTGCGCACGAGTTCCCCCTAAACCCCGAAGGTATTTCACGTTTTAGAGAAAACTACAGCCAACAGATTGGTGGCGATTTATCCAAAAGCCAAATTTATGACAATGTAAGCAACGGCACGCCACCAGCTGGTATTGAATATTATTTACCTCTATTTTTTGAAGAAACATCAACTTTATTTGATTATTTGCCTGAAAAAACATTAATGATTAGTAGCGATGGCATTTCGGCCGTTACTGAGACCTTTTACACAAGCATTAGAGAGCGTTATGAACAGCGTCGGCATGATATTGAACGCCCTCTGTTAGCACCGGATGTTTTGTACCTTAACCCTGAAGAACTATTCACCAAAATACAACAATTCAGAGGTGTGGAAACACATCATTTTAAACAAAGCCCTGAGCAAAGCAGTGACGGGAAAAACGAACAAAAACAGTCATATAACTACCCTATTTCAACATTACCTTCGTTACTTATTCAAGGTCGATCTGAAACCCCTTTAATTTTAT
>CAYNGN010000275.1:3133-4528 GCA_964396615.1 uncultured Thiothrix sp.
CAATTCTTAATACTGTTCAAGCAAACCCAAGGACGGGTATTATTTACGGCAGAATCCGCTGGGCGGCGCGAAAACTTAATTGGTTTATTACGTGACAATAGTTACTCACCCAAAACTTATGAAAATTGGCAAGCATTTTTGGATAGCCCCGCAACTGATTCTATTGGAATAGTCGTTGCTCCAATGGAAAAAGGGCTTTGGATTAAGCAAGATGGCGACAAAACATCCTTAGCTATTATCCCAGAATCCATGTTGTTTGGGCAGCAGGTACAACAAAAACGTCGCCGTCAAAAACCTACCCGCGATGCAGACACTATTATTCGCAACCTTACCGACCTTAGTGAAGGTGATCCTGTCGTACATGAAGAGCATGGTGTAGGTCGTTATTTAGGCATGCAAAAACTTACCACTGGAGGCATCGAACAAGAATTCATCACCTTGGAATACGCCAAGAAAGATAAGCTTTATGTTCCTGTTGCTTCATTGCATTTAATCAGCCGTTACACAGGCGTAAGTGCTGAAAATGCGCCTCTTCACTCATTAGGCTCGGAGCGCTGGGATAAGGTAAGAAAAAAAGCTGCTCAAAAAGCCCACGATGTCGCCGCTGAATTATTAGAAATTCATGCGCGACGCGCTGCCCAAAAAGGCTATGCCTTCCCCTTTAGTGAGCTGGAATACCACGCCTTTGCCGACACCTTCCCTTTTGAGGAAACACCTGATCAGGCCTTAGCTATCGGCACTGTGATCAAAGACATGATTTCAGAAAAGCCCATGGATCGTGTCACCTGTGGGGATGTAGGTTTTGGTAAAACCGAAGTCGCCATGCGCGCAACTTTCGTTGCGGCCAATGCAGGTAAGCAAGTGGCTATTATTGCGCCGACCACTCTATTGGTACAACAACATGCCAAGAACTTTCAAGACCGATTTGCTGATTGGCCCTTTAAAATTTCGTCTCTATCACGTTTTAAAACAGCTAAAGAAACTCGTGAAACATTGCAAGGTATGGCAAGTGGTAAAATCGATATAGTTATTGGTACCCACAAGCTATTACAAAAAGATATTGTCTTTAAGGACCTTGGCCTAGTTATTATTGATGAAGAACACCGTTTTGGTGTGCGTCACAAAGAACAATTAAAAAAGCTACGCGCCAATGTTGATTTACTCACGTTAACGGCAACACCCATTCCACGAACTTTGAATATGTCACTTGCAGGCTTACGTGATTTATCAATCATCGCTACACCGCCAACCCAAAGGCATTCAATTAAAACCTTTGTAACCGAATGGGATAAGGCTTTAATACAAGAGGCATGCTCACGAGAACTAGCGCGTGGTGGTCAAATTTACTTTTTGCATAATGAAGTTAAAACCATCCAGAAAATGACAGATGACTTA
>CAYNGN010000276.1:0-4511 GCA_964396615.1 uncultured Thiothrix sp.
AGCGAACACTTATTGAACTAATCGCAGCGACTTATATACTCTATCCGCGCTACATTGATTGGCAAACAGAAACGTTTACCACCCCAGAATATATTCTTACCCGTTTGCACGCTGAATTATTAGTAACAAAAAAGAAAGGTGTTAACAATCACCCATTGATGAGAAAATTCGCTAAGTTAGTCAATATTACCTATGGCCTGTTACGAATAGCAAGACGCTTACTCGTAACAACCTTTAAAGCCCGCTAATACGACATCAGCCGTACAGAATTTCTTTCACGGGAGCAACGACCTGTTGAACTTCCAATGCTTCAGTATAGAGACCTCGCAGATGAGACACCCGTTCAATCGCCAAGCCTGTTTTCTTAGCAATCAACTTATCACTCAACACATCTAATAATTGACGAGCAATACGTTTTTGCTCTCTTAGCATACCTGTTGCTACGCCTTCTCTTATACCTTGCTCAAGCCCCTCTTCTCTGCCATCAGCTACCCCAATACGATAGCTTGGTGTTTGCACTACATCAGAGTACATTGTTGTACCCCCATAACATAACGATCATTATGACTTCCTAATTAAATATTTTATAATTTTAATGGGAATAATTCTAAGATACACCATAGTTTTCACGATAACGCTTAACCTTTTTTATAGCTGATGTATTTGTCTTTGTCGCTAATAAATAATGAATAACCTCACTAAAAGTAACGATACTTGACACAGCAACCCCATATTTTTTTTCGACTTCCTGAACGGCTGAAAGTTCACCCCTTCCTTTTTCTTGACGATCAAGTGAGAGTGAAACTCCTGCTAACTCAGCATTATGCGCCGTCAAAAGTGTCACAGCTTCATGAATGGCAGTACCCGCAGTCATTACATCATCAACAACAAGTACTTTGCCCTTTAATGGCGCACCTACAATCATACCGCCCTCACCATGATCTTTCACTTCTTTACGGTTAAACGCATAAGGATAATCTTTACCATGCTGTTCATATAAAGCAGCAGCCGTCACTGAAACCAGTGGAATGCCTTTATAAGCAGGACCAAACAACATATCAAACTCAATCCCCGAATCAATAATAGACTGGGCATAAAAGCAACCTAATTGCGACAATGCCGCACCTGTTTGAAATAAACCTGCATTAAAAAAATAAGGACTTATTCTGCCTGACTTTAAAGTAAACTCCCCAAAACAGAGTACATTGGTCTCAATCACAAAATCTAAAAACTCTTTTTGGTAAGCTTGCATGGTATAAATCCTAATGCGCTAAAAGGGTGCATCATACTACATTGCCTTTTTCCAATCACAGCAAGTCTTTCAGCAAAATTTTTGAACGCCGTTGAAAATTATAAAACGCTTTTTTAGCGTCAGGCAAATCATCGACACTCCCTTCTTTAAAACCGCGTTCACGGAACCAGTCTGTTGTCTGTGTAGTCAGTACAAGCAATTGGCTCAATCCTTGTTCTAAGGCTCGTTGAGCAATCGCCTCTAATAACGTGCTTCCTTGATCTTGTCCACGATAATCACGATCCACCACTAAACACGCAAGCTCTCCGATTGTCGTATCAACAATCGGATAACAAGCGGCGCACGCAATCACTTTTTTATCTCGCTCAATCACAATAAAGTTAGTAATTTCTAACTCTAGCTGCTCTCTAGAACGTTTAATCAGCACCCCTTTCTCTTCAAGTGGTTTAATCAACGCTAAGATGCCATTCACATGCTCAATACTTGCTGAATGAAGATCCTCATAATGACCTGCTGAAAATAACGTTCCTACCCCATCACGGGTATAAAGCTCTGTTAAAAGACTTCCTTCTATACGCGCATCCACTAAATGTACCCGTTGTACCCCCTCTGCCAGCGATTCAGTGATCTGTTGATACAAGTGTTGATGTCGTGAGAATTGCTCACGTAACTGTTTTAACTGTTGTAAATCAGCCTGAGGTGGAAAATCAAATCGTTCTTCATGTAAAAATACCAATTTATCGGCTTGTAAACTCTTTGCGGCAAAACTAGCAACGTCTTCATAATGCAAATTAAACGTTTCACCTGTCGGTGAAAATCCTAAGGGTGATAACAAGACAATCGTTTGTTGTGCAAGTAAGTCTTGTAACAAAGCTGTGTTTAATTTGCGTACCCTGCCCGTAAATTTATAATCCACCCCCTCTAAGACACCAATAGGCTGTGCGGTAATAAAATTACCTGACAGGATACCAATACCTTGATGAATAATAGGCGGAGAATTAAACACATGCGTTAATTGATTCTCAATATCTATCCGAATACGACCAATGACTTCTTGTGCCACCTCAAGCGTATGCGCATCCGTGACACGCAGATCATTTTTAATCAACACGCTGTACTGCTGCTGCTCAAGCTTTGCTGCAACTTGCGGTCGCGCCCCATGCACTAAAACAATTTTAACCCCCAAGGTCGAAAGAATGGCAATATCCTTCAGCACTTGCACAAAACAAGAATGCTGAATAATATCTCCCCCTAAGGCTAAAACAACGGTTTTGCCACGATGTTGATGGATATAAGGCGCGGCTTCGCGAAAGAAATCAAGGCTGTTTTGTTTGGGCATGTATGTAAAAATCACTATTGAAGAACGACAAAATGAAGGCTATTTTAGTCTTTAGATTGCTATTCTCAATAGGATATTTAGAATGCTACTTCCTAAACCAACCTCATCCCATTAGACATAATGAAATACATCACCACCCCAGTCACCGCTTACACACAAAATTGCAGTATCGCATGGTGCGAAGAAACACTGGACTGCTGCATTATTGATCCAGGTGGGGATATTGAAAAACTCATTGCCATCATTGAACAGCATCAACTACACCCTGTCGCTGTTTTTCTTACCCATGCTCATCTTGACCATGTTGGCGGCACTGCTCAGCTTGCCCAACACTACACAATTCCTATTTCTGGCCCGCATCAAGAAGACCAGTTTTGGTTAGATCTTTTGCCCAAACAAGCTGAAATGTTTAACTTTCCGCATTGTGATGTATTCCATCCAAACCAATGGCTTGCAGCAGGTGACACTCTACATTTTGGCAATGAATGTTTTTCAGTACGGTTTACTCCAGGCCATACACCAGGGCATATTATTCTCTACCATGAGCAAGCTAAAGTGGTCTTTGTCGGGGATGTTATTTTTGCAGGCGCTATTGGACGTACTGATTTTCCACGCGGTGATCATCAACAACTCATAGATTCAATTCAAACGCAACTCTTATCACTTGACGATGATGTGACTATTGTTTCAGGACATGGTGCTGAGACCACGATTGGGCATGAACGTCATAACAATCCTTTTCTATAGCACATCCTGATTTTCATTATCTTATCGCTATTTTTAATGACACCATGCCAAACAATACAAACGCCCTCTTCCTAAATAAAGACTGGGCGTTATAATAAAGCCTATAAGCCTTGAATATAAGAGTAAAAAAATGGAAAACGTTGATCCTAATGAAATAAGGAAGTTTGATGAAATTGCGAGTCGTTGGTGGGATGAGAACAGTGAATTCAAGCCCCTACATGAAATTAACCCACTGCGCCTAAACTATATTGATAAACACTCAGATGGACTCAAAGACAAAAAGATTCTTGATGTCGGCTGTGGTGGCGGTATCTTGTCAGAAAGTATGGCAATACGTGGGGCAACCGTTACAGGAATTGATATGGGCGAAACGCCTCTATCCGTTGCTCGACTACATAGCTTAGAAGTTGAAGCAGAGTTAGCACTTGACTACCAGCAAATAACTGTAGAAAAAATGGCAGAAAATGAAGCAGGATGCTATGACATTGTTACCTGTATGGAAATGCTAGAACATGTACCTTCACCTGAATCTGTTATTGCCTCATGTGCCAAATTACTTAAACCCAATGGGCAGGTTTTCTTTTCTACCATTAACCGTAACCCAAAGTCATTTTTATTTGCTATCGTTGGTGCTGAATATGTATTAAACATGTTGCCAAAAGGCACACACGAATACCATAAATTCATTCGTCCCTCCGAACTAGAAGCACAAGCGCGTCAAGCAGGACTGACTCTGCAAAATATAATAGGCATGAGCTACAACCCTATTTTTCAAGTGTATAAACTAGAGGATAATGTTGATGTCAACTATATGATGTTTTTTACTAAGTCATAGAAGTCATCATTTATTTAGCACTAATAACTAAAGGGCAAAACTTATGCTAAAACAGTCAATCATTTTATTATTCAGCACTATATTACTTACTAGCTGCGGTTCAGTACATTATAATAATGTCCATATGAGCAACGATAACACACCTGTTGCCACCAAACTCTCAGCCGAGCAAAAACAATCTATTACTGACCTTAAAATAGCGTTACTCAACCTTGGTGAAAATACCTCAGAACCAGAAGCCACTTTGATTGCTCATGATGCGGTGGTTTATTCAATGATACTGGCTAATCAATATAAACTAGCCTCTCCGCCGCTTTATCATAACTATTTAGTCAACA
>CAYNGN010000277.1:0-1982 GCA_964396615.1 uncultured Thiothrix sp.
GGGACATATGCCCAAGTTCAGGAATCATTCTTTGGCTGCTCCAGTACGACTTGTCAAAGGTTTATCAGTGTCAGGACTACCATCTGTTTCATTATTCGCTTCTTTTTTCAAAGACTCAGCCACCTCAGGTGGCATATAACTTTCATCATGTTTTGCTAATACTTCTTCAGCAACAAAAACACCATCAGCGCCTAAACGCCCTGTAGTGACTGCTGCTTGTTTTTCTTTAAATAAGTCAGGTAGGATGCCGTTATAACGTACTTTTACGTCATTTTCATAATCCGTTAACACAAACTCTACTTCTAGCTTGCCTTCCTCACGCATTAAACTTCCTTCACGCACCATCCCCCCCAATTTAAATAAATCATCAATAGGCGCTTCTTTATTAACCACTTTAGTGGGTGTGTAATAATACGTGGTGTATTTTTGCAAGGCAGAGGTAATTAATGCCCCTGCAGCACCCACTGCTATTAGCCCTAATATAACAAAAATAATGCGTTTATTGCGTGCTTTCATTCGCTTTGATTTTCCCTTTTATTTATACGGATCACTCTATCCAGCTTGCGTTTTAAGGCTTTTCGCTGTAAGCGTAATAGTAATGGTTCAGCAAACATCACCAAAGCAACCATGCCAAAACACATCCAGACAAAATAACCATATCCCCCCATATTAACAAACTCACTAAACGTCATGCTTTAACCCCTGTTAAGTTTTGTAGCCATTTTGTATGGCGTTCACGTTGTAGAATAATATTTCTTACTCGCATAAAAATCACCGCAAAGGCATAAGCCCAAAAGGCAATCGTCATCACAAGCATAGCCCAGAGAATATTAGTCTCTATTCGTTGTGTGGATGAACTCTGATGTAATGATGAACATTCAGCAGGGTTCGGACAATTAATTGAAAAATAAATAATAGGCAACATAACCAATCCCACAAGAGAAAGAATCGCCGCCGCTTGATCAGCCCTGCGTGTATCATCAATCGCTGATTGAAGTGCCATATAGCCAATATAAACAAATAGCAACATCAGCTCTGATGTCATTCGTGGATCCCAGTCCCAATAAGTTCCCCATGATGTCTTACCCCAGAACGCACCTGTCCAGAGTGATAAAAAAGTAAACATCGCACCTGTTGGTGCAATAGCCGCTGCCATCATATAGGAAAGACGGGTATTAAAAATCAATCCAATAACCGCCCACCCCACCATAACGGCATATAACCACATTGACATCCATGCGGCTGGCACATGAACAAAAATAATTCGATAATATTGTTTTTGATCAGATAATACATCAGGTGTCTGAAAAAACCCCCAATACAATCCGCCAATAGATAGCACGATTGCAAAGAACATAAAAAAGGGAATTAGCTTACCAATAACAGGGTAAAAATTTGATGGGGCTGAATACTTAAACCAATTTATTTTCATCTACTTAATATACTCATTCAGAGGCAATGCGTAACGCTGCTGCGGTTGCCCAAGGGGTAAAAAATAAGGCTAAAATCAAGAAAGCCGCCAGTAAAAGCAAATACGCTTGTACATTACTTCCTGCTGTCATACTCGTTGATACAGCACCTGCACCATAAATAAGAATGGGGACATATAAGGGTAAAATAAGCACTGCAATTAACACACCCCCACCCCGTAAACCCAATGTCAATGCGGCACCAATTGCACCAAGCAAACTTAAAATAGGCGTTCCAAGCAAGAGAGTAAGCATCATCACGCCTATAGCCTCGCCACTCAAATGGTATTGCAACCCCGCCAATGGTGCAATCAATACAAGCGGCAAGCCTGTTAATAACCAATGCGCAAACACTTTAGCCAAAACAATAATGATTAAGGGTTGGTGTGACAACAACATTTGTTCCAACGTGCCATCTTCATAATCACTGGCAAACAAACGCTCCAATGCAATCATTGATGCTAACAAAGCCGCAATCCATGCAATACCCGGTGCCATTTTTTGTAACATCGC
>CAYNGN010000277.1:1999-4499 GCA_964396615.1 uncultured Thiothrix sp.
GGGAAAATGCTAATCACGATGACAAAGAAAAATAAAGTGGTAAGAATATCCGTCTTGCGACGCATTGCCAATATCAAATCACGCCCAAGAATGGTTTTAAAAACAGTAAACATCTGCGCCCTATTATGCTGCCAACTTTAAACGTTTAACCTGTCCCGAAGTCAAAGGAACTTCTTGATGGGTTGTTAAAATAACCATACCGCCCTGTTCAACATGACACGCAATAATGGCTTGTAACATGTCCACTGCTCTGACATCCAGTGCTGAAAATGGTTCATCCAGTATCCATAACGGTGCTTTGGTCAATAAGAGATAGCTAAGCGCAGCACGACGTTTTTGCCCTTGTGATAAAGCAGTGGTCGGTAAATCCTCAAAGCCATACAAACCAATCGTCTTAAGTGCTTCCCATAATGCATCTTCTGATGCATTAATCCCATTGAGGACACTCGCAATACGCAAATTCTCCAATGCGGTCAAATCACCCTTAAGCCCATTGTAATGCCCGAGCCAAACAAGGTTTTGCCGATACTCTTCAGCTAATTTAAAAATAGATTGTTCGTCCCACAAGATGACACCCGCATCAGGTCGACGTAACGTCGCCAATGTTTTTAGCAACGTTGTTTTACCACAGCCATTATGCCCTTCGATAAAGAGTAATTCGCCTGATTGAATTTGAAAATCAAGATTCTCAAATAATAAACGATCGCCCCGACGACATGATAAATTCTGAATTTTTAATATCATAGTTGAGAATGATACTTCATTAACACATTCTCTCCAATAGTATTAATGAAATTTAACGAAAACTACCTTAATATCACCTTGTATAAGCTTGCTTAAATTGACATTTTTAGTATTGCCAACGCATCCCAATCCTCTTTAGCTGCTAAAGCGGCTTGCTTGGGAATATGCACAAAAGCAGGCCTGTTAACAATAATTGCACCTGAGGCCTCAAGCTTCTCAAGCAGTTCCTCTCCTGAAAAAGCTGCTAACTCGTCATAACGATTAATATTAATCGATTTTATTGATGCCGATAATTTAGGACCAATCCCCTTTAGCTGCATAAAATCATCTTGCTTTACATCATTATTTAACTCATCTGACTCAACAGCTTGCACCTGAGGATTTTCCATAACCGTTTTTTTTGTTGCTGCTATTTCTTCTTTTTCAACCACAGGAGGTGATTGGATCTGAGTTTGGGAGGCTTTTTCAGTAGAGGTAGTGGCAGGTTTTGTTACTGAGTTTCTTTGTTTTTTATCCATTACAAAGGTAATAAAAAGCCACTCTGCTAACCACCCTGCTAATATGCCTAAGATGAAAACGCTCACTATACTTCCAGTCATCGCTACACTCCATAATATAATTCAATATGCCCCTATAGGCATTCAAATCATAACGTTCAATAACTCGCCAAACACCATAAATAAACGTTATTATCTAAATACCCACTATAAGGAAAAAGGTTCAAGGTAGTGATATAGCATAGAATCAGCTTTAATAGTTAACTTTCATAGCAATTATCTACAAAAGATAAACTACCTAAATTTCTCAGTGCTGACCATCACAATTCCTTCTTCAACCCACATTGACACTTTAATACCTTTTGTATAAGTAACAACAGGTGTCTCGCCTTTATCAATATTAGGTAACTTCTCAAATAATACAGCGCTGTAAGCCGTTTCAAACAGGGTAACATAACCGCCTTGTGTATCCTTATAACGCAACTGAGCTGCTTTAGAGCCTTGTATAGAACAATAACGCCCTCCTGCCAATGCTATTTGAACGTTACTTGCTAAAGGTTGTGCGCTATAAGGTTTAAAATCGAGATTGCTAAAATAGCCCTGCACTTCACTTATCTCAAAGCTCTCAACTTCCAATGGCTTCATTTTAAGATGGTTGGTGGCAACCTCATCAGCAATGCGTTGAATAACAGATGATGAAACCTGCCCAGTATGATTATCAATAACATTCAAGAAATCTGTCATTGTTATGACAATGACTCCCAATAACAATAAACTACCAAAACCTGCAATTCTATACCATGGCAGTCTTTTTTTGCGTCTTCTCGTTGTTGGTTTATAGATATAACGCTTTTGCATTATCATCAATTGCTCAAATTGCTTTTCATTAAGCGAAACTGATTCTAAATATTCTTTTACACTGTGATTAAATGGTTTTTTCATTCCTCCCCCACCTTATTTTTGCCCATAGATATACCCTGCTGATCAAAAACCTGCATCACTTTATGCCGTATACGGTAAATACGTGATAACACTGTCCCTCTGGGCACATTCGTTTCAGCTGAAATCTCGGCAGCGGTATAACCTTCAATACTGCATAAATACATTGTTTCGCGCTCAGCAGCATCAAGCGCAGACCATGCGATATCCGCTAACTCTTCATTAATCAATATATTATCAAGAGTCATCGTATCCAACGCTATCGTCTCAGTGTTTTCAATAGACTCAAAAGCAATACACTTAGCGCGCCGTTCATCATC
>CAYNGN010000278.1:0-4492 GCA_964396615.1 uncultured Thiothrix sp.
AACACGTCATATCATAAGATATTTACAGATTATATTGAGCTGTTGCGTACCCCATTAGCACTAATACCTAAATATTAAGTTTCCAACAACGCAGCCAACTTCGCTCTGTATTTATTCGCAGTTTCACGATCAGTTGGCACGATTGCATTAATAATAGCGATAATCATCTCTTTTGCAGCCCCTTCTTTATAGTCTGCATTATATTCTTGTATGTAGAATAATTGATCAAGCGCTTGCTCCGCATTAGACTCAGCAAGCTCACAGATGGCACAATCAAGGCGCGCTTCAAAATCATCCGGGTTTAATAATATATTTTTACTTAATGCTTTAAGACCAGCCGTCTGACTGGCTTTAGTTTTAATCTGTAATTGCCCAAAAAGGCTTAAACCTGTATCGCTATTTTTATCAAGATCGGGAAGTTTATTAAACAAACCGCCTGCCTGATCAAGATCACCCAAATCTATAAAGATTTGTACCATATCCATCGCAATCCTTGTATTCGAAGGATCTTGTTTAATGGCATCTGATAATAAAACAATGGCTTCACTGGTATCACCTTTTAAATGATGCTGGCGTGCCTTGGTGCGCATTTGTTCAATTTCACTGACAATATCAAAAGTATGTAAAAGGTCTCTAGCTTCTTCTTCAGAAAGTTCACCACCTATAGAAAAGGCTTCCTTGCCATCAATAAATATTTTTAGTGTGGGTGTGGTTAGAATTTTATACTCTTTAACAAGCGATTGATTATCGGTTACATCAACTTCAGCGAGAACAAATTGCTCTGCAAACTCGGTTGCTAACTCAGTGAATAAATCGTGAATTTGCATACAAAGCATCGATTTAAGATTAATAAAAAAAACAAAAACGGGAATCTTGTCAGAGTTATCTAAAACGTATTTTTTAAAGTCACTGTCAGTGACATCGAAAGTGATGGCTTGCTTAGTCAATTGCTTAACCTTGTAGTTATTAAAACGCGATATTTAAAACGATAAATTAGATGAATGGAAGAGCTTCTTTTGCAATGGGTGGCCTCTTAATTATTTAATCGCTTTTGAACGATAACACATCGCGACCTTCGTTATTGATAACCCTCAGACCACCTTCATTGATCACGTACTGCTTTGCCGACTTGAAAGCACTAAGAAATGCCGGTTCAAATCTATTTGACGGATCAATCATACAACCTTTTCTGATAAGAGAGAGCCATAATATCTCTAGCTCCTCCCCCTCCGCTCTATAACGACCATTCATACTATGTGTTCCGGTATTACCAGTGAACCGTCCGTCTGTCGTAAATCTCACCCAGACCGTTTCCTCGGCAATTGTATCCCCATCAAGCGAAATCAGATGCCAGAAAACAGTGATCGGATCAGTTTCTTTAGCCATGTTCATATTCCAACTAATTCTATAATTTATTGTATATTTTAATAAAATTACATCAGTGTTTCAACAGAAAAATTCAATAGCTAATAAATACACCAAAACACTCGGTTCGACAGCCTAGTACTGAGCCCTTTATCTTCCTAAGCATATGATCGGGCGAGATTTAGATCGTTTAGAACCGACAAATTCGTTGAATTATGGAGCATCGAGTGTTACCTAATGTAAAGAGAAAGGAGCAATTTAAGAAACGGGAGTTGCTGATAAACCACATCCATTTTGAAATCATTTGTACTACACTATACAAACCATCCACTATGTTCATTTCTCATGCAAACCCCCCCACTACCCTTGTTACTTGCAGGACCTATTATACGCCATGTGGCGAGCCAACAATTGACGCTATGGTTGGTTTGTAGCGAACCCGTTGTTTTACATGTCAAATGCTTTCATGAAGAAAAATGTATTGCTGAGCAGATATGGCAAGCGGATCATCAACAGCATATACAACTCGGTAAACATGCCCATGTACATTTATTGTCATTACAACCGCTACAGCCGTTTCCCGCTAACGAATGGATCAGTTATGACATTGGTTTGCAAATCCCATTAGCAAAACCCACTTCTATTGCATGGTTAAAAGAAACAGCACCGCAGATTTTATATGACGGTTTATCACGTCCTAGCTTGATCATTACAACGCATATTCATCAACTTTTACAAGGCTCATGCCGTAAACCTCATAGTGATAGTGATGATGCAATGTGGGTGGTGGATGACCAATTAGCACTGGCAAGAGAAACGACTGACAAAAACAAGCAACCTGCGTTGTTATTATTAAGTGGCGATCAAATTTATGCCGATGATGTTGCCGCACCAATGTTATATGCTATTCATCAGGTGATTAAATGCTTGGGATTGCAGGATGAAATGTTAACCGAGGCAACCGTGGCTGATAGTCAGGCGTTGTATGCCAGTACGGACACCTTCTATAGGCGTTCGCATTTATTACCCAATACCAAAGCCAATATCACCTTGCGGGAACGTTTTTTTGCAGGGACGCGAAAACCGATTTTCACTACCGTTAATGCCGATAATCACCTCATTACCTTAGCAGAAGTCATGGCGATGTATTTACTCGTCTGGTCGCCTGTATTGTGGCGTTATATCCTGTTAGAAAAAAGTGATGTGATCACGTTAAATATCGCGACGGCATTGCAACAACGCTATGAAACCGAACGCATATGTATTCTGCATTTTGCAAGTAAGCTTAATAAGGTACAGCGTGCCTTGGCCAATGTACCTGTGTATATGATTTTTGATGATCATGATATTACTGATGACTGGAATCTCACCCGTGGTTGGGAAGAGAGCGCCTACGGACATCCGTTTTCACGGCGTATTATTGGTAATGCGCTAATTGCCTATGCGGTCTTTCAAGGCTGGGGCAATGGTTGTGATTGCCTGCCCAATACCATTATTAACCGTTTACAACAGTTAACGGATTCTAATACTGAGCAGACTGAGCGTAATTTTGTCCATAATACCTTGATTACTGAATTACTGGCTTTTGAGGGCTGGCAATATAGTGTCGCAACACGTCCTAAATTAGTGGTTCTTGATACACGTACACGTCGGTGGCGTTCTGAACGTACAGCATCACGTCCTTCAGGTTTAATGGACTGGGAAGCTTTAACTGATCTCCAACAACAATTGATTAATGAGACATCGGTTATTTTAGTCTCACCTGCACCTATTTTTGGGGTGAAGTTGATCGAGGTGATTCAACGTATCTTTACATGGTTTGGTCATGCGTTAACAGTAGATGCAGAAAACTGGATGTCACACCCTGGCGCTGCGAATGTAATTTTAAATATCTTTCGTCATAAACGCACTCCCCATCATTTTGTAATTCTATCAGGCGATGTGCATTATTCATTTGTTTACGATGTTCATCTTAGAGGACACAAAGAGAGCCCTCATATTTGGCAGATTACCAGTTCAGGGATTAAAAATACCTTTCCTAGCACCTTATTACGCGTTTTTGATCGCTTAAACCGTTGGCTATTTGCCAGCCATTCGCCACTAAACTGGCTGACTCGTCGTCGTCATATGAAAATTCGTCCGCGTCGTCCGAGCCCTCATCGTCGGCGTTATCGCCATCAACGGTTGGTGAATGGGAGTAATATTGGACGTGTTCGTTTTGATGAAACAGGTGTACCAATTGCAATTGAGGTGTTAATGGCTGATGGGGAGTGCATTGCGTTTACGCAAGGGTATAAGAATGATTGGGTACATTAACTACCAAAGGCCTTAAGGAAGACCTATTGTTGATAAAAGGTAGCGTCCCTTTTTTACCAAAAAGTGTACGGTAGTGAAGTAAATTTTAAGGCGCAGCAGGTCTTTTTACGGTTTTGGTTGTTTCTTGCGGCTTATTTCCCTGAGATACATCAAAGCTTAACCTGAGTTAGCGGGTAATACTTGAGCTTTAAGATTAACTAAAATATCTTTTTCAGCAATACCTAAGTTTTTCATGGTAGTCATGACTTTATCTTGTAACTTTTGATGCTTCAGTTTAACAATAGCAATGTCTTCATCAGTGACTTGGAAGTTTATTTTATAAATAGCATAGTCAGGATCGGTAATGACTTTTCCATAGCCTGTCACGATTATTTTTTTATCAAAAGGGCTTGTACCATAAGAACTATTTGCATTTGCCATTGAAAAACTGAATAAAAAGAGCAGTGAGAGAGAAAAATAAAGCAGTAGTTTATTCATTATTTTGCATTCCTTGAAAATTAAAATTGATTGCAAAGCCATTTTAAGGCACATATACTTACACATATACTTTATTAAGAGAACGCAATGATGGCACAAGTTACGATTTACATTAACAGCGCTTTAGAAGAAAAAATAAAAACCCGAGCAGGTTCACTGAATATTTCATTAAGCAAATTGATTTCAAGTGTTTTAGAGCAACAATTCAGTAACCAATGGCATCCTGATACCCAACACCTAATTGGTAGCTGGCAAGACTTTCCTGAGATAGAGTCAATAACAGCAACACCTGCTAACGATGTCAAAAAAGAGCCTTTCTAATGTATATGCTTGA
>CAYNGN010000279.1:0-4478 GCA_964396615.1 uncultured Thiothrix sp.
TGTAGCGCTGTTTCACGTTCCGCATTGGGCGTATTAATATCTAAACCCTGTGCAAGCAATGCCCCTAATTTTGCTGTATTGCCATTAGTTGCTGCTGCAAAAAGGTCATCTGCCTCTGGCTCAGGTGCTCTGTTTTGATTTAATGCTGAGTGCTGCATGGCAACGGGCTGGGGCTGTTGCTGATGTTGCTCTTGCCATTCACGTAGCCGTCTTGCTCTAATATCTTCGTTATGTAAAGGTAGCTCTTGTTCTACATTGATATTTTGATTATCTTGGTATTGTACTGGCTCTTCCATGACATGTTGCTCTTGATAATATTCCTCAAGTTGAGTCATATCTATTTCAGCAGTTTCGAAATTATTATTTTCAGCAGCATGTACCAATACAGGAAACCACAATCCCAATATTATTACTAAGCTATAAGAGCGTATTTTTTGCATATTAATCCATTCGGTTTACTTTCTTAACGTGTTAACTATAGTGGCGACGCTGCAATTTCACCGTTGCTACCTGATAGAAGTAACAAAATAATTGATAAGCCACACGGTGCTTTTTAATAGGATTTTTATTTTATTTATACTAAGCTACATCTAGCCGTGTTACTAAACTTTGGAACTGTTTTATAAAGTGTTTAGAAAACTATTAATTTTGATCCTAAGCCTGTTTATTGTTTCTGGGTGCAGTAAGGAGTCACGTCTCTCCGTTTTAAATAAATGCATGACATTAGGCGATGAGTCAATCGTTTATGCGCGTGCAAATTACGTCAAATTATTTCATCATTATAATCCAAAAAAGTTTCAAGAGTCCTTCGATAAAGTTAAGAACTTCGACTATATTACCCACAGGAATGTTATAAACAACTATGATATTGCTGTCCGCAAATTAAAACCTAGGGATAGTGTCACAAAATCATTTGTATCCTCTTGTAAAGACCTTGCCGTTTTTAGTAAAAATTTAGTCGACCAAGCTTATCCAAGAGCGATTTCTCATCAAAGCGAAAACGACTCCCTGAGTAATGCTTTTTTTAATGAGATTAATAGTATTGTGAAGTTTGACGATGCTATTGGTGTGTTCAGTAAAAGTGATAAAAGCTTCAATCAATATGTTAAAATCTATAAAGATGCACTTCTTAACTATAAGAATACGTTTAAATCTGAGCTTATCCCCTAGTAAGTTGTTCAATTAACAGCGTTTATGCTATTGAAAAATAGTTTTTTACCCTTATGTTTTAAAGTAGACACCACTCAAAATAATTTATAATTAATAGGAGTTTCAAATGGAAATATCAGCTGTTGCACTACTCATATTAGCCGTCGTTATTGTAATGATGGCGGTAAAACGTGTCCCTCAGGGTACCGAATATACGGTGGAACGTTTTGGACGATACATTAAAACCCTAAAACCTGGGATTCATTTCATTATACCGGTTGTTGATACTATAGGCTCTAAAGTTAATGTGATGGAGCAGGTTGTTGATGTTCCGCAACAAGAGGTTATTACAAAGGATAACGCCATGGTTAGTGCCGATGGCGTGGTTTTCTTCCAAGTAATGGATGCTGCCAAATCAGCTTATCGTGTCAACGACATGTACCGCGCTATTTTAAATATTACTATGACTAACATCCGTAGTGTGATGGGTTCTATGGATTTGGATGAATTACTTTCTAAACGTGATCTCATTAACTCTCGTCTATTGGCTGTTGTTGATGAAGCTGCTGCAACATGGGGGATTAAGGTTACTCGTATCGAAATAAAAGACATTAATCCTCCTCAAGATTTAGTTGAGTCAATGGGAAGGCAAATGAAAGCCGAGCGTGAAAAGCGAGCTTTAATTCTTGAGGCAGAAGGTACACGTGCTGCAAGAATTTTAAATGCTGAAGGTATAAAGCAAGCTCAAATTCTAAGTGCGGAAGGTGAAAAAGAAGCCTCATTTAGAGATGCTGAGGCGCGTGAAAGATTAGCTGAGGCGGAAGCGAAAGCTACCACGATGGTTTCACAGGCAATTGCTAAAGGCGACATACAGGCCATCAACTACTTTGTTGCTCAAAAATATACGGAGGCCTTAAAAGAAATCGCCTCTGCTGATAATCAGAAAATCATTATGATGCCGCTTGAAGCTTATAGTTTAATGGCTTCAATCGCAGGCATTGCTGAAATTACTAAAAGCAGTTTTGATAAACAAAAATAAACCTACGTAATCAAAATCTGGGAGAAAGGCTATGCTAGAAGGAATCTTTGATAATTTGCTTTACTGGCACTGGTGGGTATTTGCCATTGTTCTCATTATTCTTGAAATATTTACACCTGGCGCTTTTTTTATGTGGATGGGGGCAGCGGCGGTAGCGACTGGGTTTTCCTTATTGGTATTACCAGAACTTAGTTGGGCAATACAATTTATCCTGTTTTCTGTTTTAAGTGTGATTGCTATAACTGCTGGGAAGTTTTGGTTTAAACGCAATCCGATTACATCAGAAAAGCCCAGTTTAAATCAAAGGGGAGATGATCTAATAGGGAAAGTTTTTGAAGTAGAGCAAGCTATCACAAACGGTAGTGGTCGAGTTAAAGTAGGTGAGTCTACATGGAAAGCCAATGGCCCCGACAGTAAAGTCGGAACCAATGTGCGCGTTGTTAGCGTTGATGGTTCGGTGCTTTCTATTGAGCTTGTTAGTTAAGGAAAGCCTGATTAAGTCCCATATTTTTCTTTAAATTCTGCGTTATGGCTCGCTTTAAAGGCATAAGCATTAAAAACTCGCATGCCTTGACTCTGGAATTTTGGCGTTGCCAGAAATTATGGGACTTGATCAGGCTTTCCTTAAGCTTACTTGGTTTAATAAGAAACCCGTTCAATAAAGGCTTTTAAACCAGGGCTTGTTTCAAGCATTAATCGTATTGGTGGACCAATATATCGATTAATATCCTCTTCATATAATTGATCAAATGAACCAACTTCCGCTATATCTGCTACCGTTTGGTTAAGCAGCAACTTGCGCCCACCGTTGGTATCAATAGCGTATACACGGAAGAATTCATTAGCTGAGCGGCCCGTATTTTCTAGCCTCCACAATAAAGACAATTGGTTATTAACGCCACTTTGTAACGTTATTGCTGGTGACGTTGCACTATTTCCTTGTCGCGTCCAGCCATTTATACCTGGCCCACTAATGGCGCCTTGACCAATTTGCTGCCTTACTATTTGTTGCTTAGGGGCTTGTCTTGCTTGTTGTGGGATAGCGGTAGGTTCCAAGTATTCTTCCCAGCCATCCTTAAACGCTGCCTGTTGTTGTGCTGGCTGTGTTCTAACAACTGGTGCTGCTGCTTGTCTTGGTTGCTGCTGTTGTTGCTGTTGCTGTTGCTGTTGCACTACAGCTTGTTTCGTTCTCGCTACTGGTGCTGGTGCTTTAACAATAGGTGGCGGAATATACGTTTTTTGTGGCGGCACATAAGTTACATTGCTGCCCAAGTAATCCATTAATGCTTGATATTTTGGTGTTGATGCTTGATGCAAATGATCTAACATACCAAAAAAGTTTTTAGGTTCTGGCTGACCAATGCCGTAAAAATGTAGCATTAATCCACCCCCACTTTGTGCCCACGTTTTAAGGTACTGCTGATATGCTTGGCGCATACGCGGGTCTTTTTGCACACTCATAAATAAATTTAAAACGGCAGGATCTTTTACGGTATGGGGAGGGTCATAACGAATTAAATGTTGTCCTGCTTCATAGGCCAACATCTGCAAACCATACTTATCAGCTAGCTTTTTATTCGCAAATAGCTGATCCCTAAGACGTGCCATTGAACCCCCAACAGGGCCATCTTTTATCATTCCACCTTGTAGGATTTCTTGGAACAAACGTGACTTGCCTCCATCACCATCGCGAATCCAGCTTTTAACCGTTTCTCGATTTTCCTTTCTAGCAATATAGTCTCCAAAATAAGGGCCTATTCCGTAAGCATCTATGTGTCGTCCACAACCATTGGCTTCTTTCCACAAGGGGCAATCTAGTATTTCTTTTCCTATCCATGGTACGGAATTTAGCGAACCTACTACACATTTAACCCGGTTGCGTTGTCCTCCAAATTCTTTTTTCCAAATCTGACACATTTCTACGCTACGTTTTGCATACCAGTTTGCAGATAATAATACTCTTCGTTTACCAGCAGGAACTTTAGGGTAGGGAAATTTC
The DNA here is from genome assembly GCA_964396615.1 of uncultured Thiothrix sp. GTDB lineage: Bacteria > Pseudomonadota > Gammaproteobacteria > Thiotrichales > Thiotrichaceae > HyVt-477. The sequence goes on from CAYNGN010000279.1 coordinate 4,188, forward strand.
CATAAGGTATCTGCTTTTCTCGCCGCGTATGTTGCCGCTGGAAATATGCTATTCCAAACCTCATTTGAATATTCTATGTAAACTTTTTGATTTTTGCGTAAGCGATTTTTAACCATTCGCGCATATTGTTTAATGTAGTCATCGCTAGCTTTATAGGGAACACTCAACCATGGTGTCGCATTAATCGCATTGGCTAAGTCAACCATACGCTCCGCTGGCACACCCGTATTCCCCGTGTAATTTGCTTGACCTATTCCTGCTCGCTCATTCCATTCTACGGCTACATTACCT
>CAYNGN010000280.1:0-4459 GCA_964396615.1 uncultured Thiothrix sp.
ATCGCTTTGGTAATCCGATTGTTGACGAGTGGGAGGGCAAGGTTAATGCATGGCCATTGGATGAAGGCCTAATTGACTATGTCAATAGCAATTCCTATGGTACAGAATCCGATGAAAACCCTGCTTACACTGCCAATATTATTGCCAATAAAAAGCTCACCATTGCTGGCAAAGAAGTTGATGCCAGCACAATCAACAAAGCATTATTACAAAAACTGCATGAAGCTGATGAAGTGGAAGCCAATGTTGCTACAGGTTACCATGCCATTGAATTTTTACTCTGGGGACAGGATTTAAACGGCACAAAAGCAGGCGCAGGAGCGCGTAAAGCAAGCGATTACGATAGCAAAAATTGCACTAATGGTCATTGTGATCGTCGTGGTGCTTACTTAAAAGCGGCGACTGCTTTGTTGATTGATGATCTGACATGGATGACGCAACAATGGGCTGAAAAAGGCAAAGCGCGCAGTGATTTATTAGCAAAAAGTGAAAAAGAAGCACTGACAACCATTGTCACGGGGATAGGCAGTCTTTCTTACGGTGAATTGGCGGGCGAACGCATGAAACTAGGATTGATGTTGCATGATCCTGAAGAGGAACATGATTGCTTTAGCGATAATACCCATAACTCGCATTTCAACAATGCAAAAGGCATACAGAATATTTATCTTGGTCATTATAAACGTGTTGATGACTCAGAACTCAAAGGTCCTAGTCTTTCTTCTCTAGTTGCTAAGAAAAATGCGGCAATTGATAAAGCATTGCAGAAACGTTTTTCAACCACGGTGACTGCGATGCAAAGTCTAGTAGATACAGCTAAAAGGGGTGAGGCTTATGATCAAATGATTGCCGAAGGCAATAAAGCAGGCAATAAAAAAATACAAACAGCAATTGATGCTTTAGTGGCACAAGCCAAAGAAATAGAAAAGGCATTACCTGTATTAGGATTATCCGCAATTGAGTTTGAAGGCTCAAAGAGTCTGGATACACCTGAGAAAGTGGATACAAAAAGTTAGCATTAATTCAGCTCTAATGTTGCATTGTAAATTAAACAAAAACTATTTTGAAAACCATTCTTTCAAATAACAAAAAACGTGCAGGTCGGGCAACATTATCTGACCTACGCGTTGTTATTAGTCTTATTATTAGCATTAGTATTTTTTTACTCACAAGCCCAACACTAATCGCTAGTGATCAACTTGACTTCCTTGTTGGGCGCGGTTTTTTCAAAAAACTATGGGTTTCCTCACCTGCCAGCACTAAAGCTTCTGATGGACTAGGACCATTGTATAATGCTCGCTCTTGTTTTATGTGCCATATCAATACAGGACGTGGACAAGTCCCCGCAAAGGATGAGGTGGCTGTTTCGCTGTTAATGCGTTTATCTATTCCAGCCCCACAGCACCCCAAACATAAATATAAACACACAACCATTGCCGAACCACGCTATGGGTCACAATTTCAAACAGCCGCAGTAAAAGGATTACCCGCAGAAGGACGTTTACAGATTCATTATACCGATTACCCGATGCGTTTTGCTGATGGCGAAACCATTATCTTAAAACGCCCACATTACCAACTCACTGACCTCAAATACGGCACACTCCATGCCGATGTACAACAATCACCACGCTTAGCACCTCCTTTACTGGGCATTGGTTTATTGGATAAACTATCTGCTGATACGATTCTGCAATACAGTGATCCTAACGATAACAATAACGATGGCATATCAGGCAAAGCCAACCTCGTTTGGAGCGAACAAAAGCAAAAAATCATGTTAGGACGCTTTGGACATAAAGCAGGTGTAGCGACACTTGATGAACAAAACCAACAAGCCTTAATCAGTGATATTGGCTTATCAACACCGCTATTTCCTTTTGCATGGGGTGATTGCACCGTACAACAACCTGACTGCCGTAACGCACCACATGGTAACGATGCACAATATCAGTCGTTAGAAGTACCGCAAAAAGTCATTGATTCATTGTTCTTTTATGTCAGCAATATTCCTGCACCTGCAGCACGTCAATCGACTGATCCAACGGTGACACTAAACGTTACATTAGGCGAAAATATTTTTAATCAACTCGGCTGTCCTGCCTGTCACCGAAAACACTATACATTAGCACAAGATCAACAACGCATTGCGCCATACACCGATTTATTATTACACGATATGGGCGCTGACCTAGCCGATCAACGTCCCGAAGGTGATGCAACGGGCACGGAGTGGCGCACTCCTCCCTTATGGGGTATTGGCTTAACCGAGAAACTCAATGGACATCATTATTACCTACATGACGGACGTGCAACCACACTCGCTGAAGCGATCCTATGGCATGGCGGCGAAGCAAAAAAACAACGTGATTCTTATCGTCGCCTAACAAAAAAAGATCGTCTGGCATTACTCACTTTTTTGGAATACTTATAAATGAAAAAATTACTCTTCATCCTTACTTGTTTGATGGCAAATACGGTGACCTATAGTGCTGATAGCACCAATAACACCAATAGCGCCAATAGTACCGATTGGACAACATCAAATCTTGCCGTTGTTGATGAATTTGCAATTCCTGCTTATCAACAATTGAAAAAGAGCAGTAACGACTTGGTAAAAAGCAGTGATGCATTTTGCAATAACGTGAATAAAGCATCGTTTGCTGAGATAAAAAAGCAGTTTCATCAAACAATGGATTCATGGCAATCCATCCAAATTTTACGCACAGGGCCTGCTGACAATTTTATGCGGGCTTTCCGTTTAGAAATGTGGCCTGACCGTAGTAATGCCGCTGCTAAACATCTGCGTAAATTACAACAGGATGCCAAGCCTGAAAGCCTTGAAGCAAAAAAGTTTTCTCGCGCGAGTACTGCTGTACAAGGATTATCTGCCCTAGAGCGTCTACTGTATGCCAAAGACATTAACAAGACAGCATTTCAAACTGATGGCAAAGCGAACTTTAAATGTCAACTAGTGCAAGCAATCAGTCTCAATGTACAAACCATCTCAACTGATTTACTTAAAGCATGGCAAACGAACTACCGTGACATGATTGCTAAACCGAGCAAAGACAATGATGCCTTTGAAACAGATAAAGAAGTTGCAGCACAGTTTCTTAATAACCTTCACACCCAATTACAAGCCATTATTGACCAAAAAATTAATCGTCCTATTGATGGTGATAAATTCCGTTTAACGCGTGCTGAATCATGGCGTAGTCAGCGGTCATTACGCAATATTGCACTCAATCTAGCGGCTAGCAAACAGTTGTATCAAACAGGTTTTATTGCTCATATTGCTGATAAAAAATTACGAAAAAAACAGCTGGCATTATTTGAGACTGCCATTGAGTTAAGCAAAGACAAGGCATTAAACTTGCCATTAAAAGAAGCCTATGAACAACATACAGCAAAGTTACAGCAATGGATAACGAGCATTAAAGCATTGAAAACCAGTATTGCTACAGAGCTACCTACCTCGATAGGTATTCATTTAGGTTTTAATAGTTTAGATGGCGATTAAACAGGGGTTAAATAATGACATTATCAACATTATCACGTAGACAATTTATAACAACCCTCGCTAAAGGCCTGACTAGTGGCGGTTTACTATGGGCTTCCGCCTCCCCCAGTGCACTATTTGCCGCACAAAACAGGACACAAACGAAAGCACATACTATTCTTTACAGTGCCGCAATGGACAAAGCAGGACACTATGTGGTTGCAGCACTTTCTAGTGAAGGCAAGCTACTGTTTCAAACACCACTGCCTGCGCGTGCTCATGCGGTCACCCTGCATCCAACTAAAAATGAACTGATTGTATTCGCCCGTCGCCCACGGCATTTTTTATGGGTACTAGATTCTAAAACAGGTCAAGTAGTGCATAAATACCAAAGCGCAAATAATCGTCCCTTATACGGTCATGGTGTCTTTTCGGCTGATGGTCAACATTTATACCTTACTGCCAATGATATTGATCATCAACAAGGCGTGATTATGGTCTTAGATGCCACCAATGGCTATCGTAAAATAAACGAGTTCTCATCGGGTGGCATAGGACCGCATGAATTAAGTTTACTCAATGATGGCAAAACACTAGTGGTCGCCAATGGTGGTATTTTAACCCATCCCGAATCAGGACGGAATAAACTAAATTTAGCGAGCATGACACCTGCTTTAACCTATATTGATAGCCAACAAGGCAAGGTGATAGCTGATTATCGTTTAGCGTCCAACTACCATCAACTCAGCATTCGCCACTTAGCGGTCAATCAACATGATACGGTGTGCTTTGCGATGCAATATCAAGGCGCACGTCAGCATCGCTTGCCTTTAGTGGGCTTTCATCAAGGACAAGATGCCTTGCAATTAACCGCTACCCCAACAACTGTTTTATCGCGGATGAAAAACTATTGTGGCAGTGTCAGTGTTGATACCTCAGGCAAGGTGTTTGCTGTAT
>CAYNGN010000281.1:0-4457 GCA_964396615.1 uncultured Thiothrix sp.
AAAAGATGAAAAAGCAGAAGAGACTATTCCCTTACCCACCATCGTCGGTGAAGAAAATTACAATGCCTGCAATCGCCACTTTAATGTTCTCGACAATGAACTAAAGAAAAAACTGGTGATGGTGTTTAATCACAATCTAAAAACCCGCACGATTAACAACCCTGCGGGATACTTTATTACCCTTGCTAAAACAACCGCAGAGGATGGATTAACCGTGCCACCTGAAGCCATTATTCACCAACCTCTCACCTCTAAGCAACAAGCAGCAGCGAAAGAAAAGGCAGATCATGCTGAGCGTTGGGGGGATTTTGCATGGTTACAACAAAGTGCCGACTTGCAAAAAATGGATATTGAAACACTCGCAAAACAGATGGGTGGGGAAATTGAAGAAGCCTATACAATGTTTGCGCATACGTTGAAACAAACAGAGAAAGATATTAAAGATGAATAAAAATGACATTTATATCGCAAGGCATGGTCTTACAGAATGGAATAAATCACCCCATCCATTGAGCAACCTATCTACGAATATGTCCCGCTATTTCCATAGATAACTGCCGCAACAATTCACTCAATGCCGCTGCATAACTTGCATAATCACGCCCTTTCACCGTAACACTATACTGTGAATGTTCTGCCAACTTATCCTTGCCTGCATTGGCAACACGTAACCACCAACGTGCCTTTAACACCGCTTTTCCGCCGAGTTCACCATCCAATTGTTGAATTTTAATGCGTACTTGGTAATCAGGCTTAAAATGCTGTTTCCATGGAAAATGCTCAACCTGTTTTGTACCTAACAAATGCGCCAGATTATCCGCAACCACTTGGGTCACGTCTTCTTTTAACGACCCACCCCATTGATGTGCTTCAGCCATTTTAATTTCATGCTGATTTTTACGGGTAATAATCTGCGGATGCTTTAGCAAGCGTGGCAGCTTTACGGGGCCAATCCCCAGCCGTAGTTGCTGAGTACTGAGTGGTTTAGCGTCTGCAAGTGCTGACAATGCGTAAAAACGGGTTGTATCGCCTCCTGTAACACTTGAACATCCTGTTAGCATCGCTACCATTGCTGCCATGAGCAATGAGGTAATCATCATCAATGTTTTAAAGGTATTGTATGCTTTCATCAGTGCTTCCTATTTTCCTAGCAAAAGTGCATTGGGTTTGCGTTGAATCGTATCCGCTAACACCGAGAAAGAATTAGCGGCCTCACTCACCTCCTCCAACAATAAACGCAATTCGTATTGCATGGCTGAATCCTCACCCAACGTATTATTGGCCGTTTTAAGGGTTTTACGCGCATCACCTAATGCACCATCCAATTTTGCCATCACCTGCTTCATCTGCTTAGTAATCGGTGCGGTTTCTTTATTTAACGTGCCTGATATCGCATGGGTATTTTTTAACGTTCCCGAAAGCTCATCCAGTGAAGAAAGCAATTGAGGGCGGGCTTCAACCAATAAATTATTCACATTATTTAAAATATCCGCCAGCTTCTTGGTTGATTTGCTAATATCAGGAGAATTCAGTAACTTACGTGCATCACCAATGCCTAACCGAACCTGTGTCACAATCTCAGCAGCACTACTTGCTAATTTATCCGTCAAGCCTTCCACGGTTGGGATTTCGGGGTAACCCAAATCATTATTACTGAGCATGATTACCCGTTTTTCCGCTTTTTCTTTAGCAAAAACCAGCGAAACGACTTTCGTGCCTAAAATAAAATTTGAGGTTGATAACTGTCCGCGCCACCCTTTTTTAACCAAGCGTTTAATCACCGCTTTAGCATCGTCTTTATCACTTTCAAATGATAGCTTATCAACATACAGCGACACTAAAACAGGGATCTTTAAGTCACCACTGTTATCATCAATTTTTAACTGAATATCTTCCACCTTGCCTACTTTAATACCCTGATATTCAACAATGGAATTAACGCTTAAGCCCGTCACACTCCCAGAAAAATGCATCAAATAATAAATAAGTTCGCCTTGGTTTTTCTCCTGTGCATCTTCATGACTAGCATAAAGTGGAAAGGTCATGCCATCAATAACAGGTAAGCTTTCTATCTCATTCTGCGGTGTTTCAAAGGCTAAGCCTCCCACCAATAATGAAACAAGTGATTCCATCCGTGCAGTCATTTCACCTGTGGCTGAGAGCTTGACCTCAATACCGCTAACATTCCAAAAACGCGTATTGCGTTTAATCATTTTATCGTAAGGTGCATAGACAAAAATGGTCATATTAATCGTATCATTATCATCATTTAACGTATAACGTATCACTTCACCCACGGTGATTTGTCGATAATAAACAGGCGAGCCTACGTCAACAGCGCCTAATTTATTAGCTTGTAATACAAACGGACTGCCGCTGGAATAAGAGGTAATCTGTGGCGGCTCTTCTAAGCCTTTGTACACTTTTTTAGCCTCACTGGGTTTACCTGGATCCATGCCAATATAAATACCTGATAATAATGTCGTCAAACCACTAATCCCTTTCACTGTAACCCGTGGACGCACCACCCAAAAAGAAGTTTCTGCACCAAGATGCGGCGACATTGAGGGGACAATTTCAACGGTGACTAATACCTTCTTCAGACTACTATCAAGCGCCACATTGACTACTTTGCCCACCGTCACATCTTTATAGCGCACAGGGGTTTTTTTCATTTCAATCCCTTCTGCCTTATCAAACGTCAATACAATCTCTTGTCCTTTTTCACTGTAAACCTTATAGACCAACCAACCACCAACCAATGCGGCAATCAAGGGGATAAACCAGATAAATGAAAAACGCGATTGTTGCTCAACCTGAGCCATTTGCATGTCAGACACATCAGGCAAGTTTTGCGACTGAAAAGGCTTATCCATGAGACGGATCCTTATTTTCTGTATTTTTTGTAGGGTCTGTTTCCATTGCATCCCAAATCAGTCGCGGGTCAAACGTATGCGCAGCAAACATGGTTAATACCACCACCACCGCAAAGGATAACGCGCCAAGCCCCGCATCAACCGAGGCAAGATTCCCAAATTGCACCAGTGCCACTAAAATAGCGACCACAAAAATATCCACCATCGACCAACGCCCTACAAATTCGGTAATATGAAAGAGCTTCTTGCGTTCAATAGGTCGCCAATGCGAACGAAAATGCACACTGAGCAACAACCCTGTCATCACTAATAACTTTAAGAAAGGAATAACCATACTGGCAACAAAAACAATCAGTGCCAACGGCCACATTCCGCCTTCAATAAGATGAATAATACCTTGCATAATCGTATCAGGCTGCCCAGTGCCTAAATAAGTAACATTCATAATCGGTAAAATATTCGCTGGAATATACATAAACGTAGCAGCAAGCAATAACGCCCATGTTTTACTCACGCTATTCGGAATACGTGACTGTAAATGCGCCTGACAACAAGGACAACGTAAAACATTTTTATGATGCTTTTTCGTTGCAGGTAATACTGTCGGTAAACGTGAAACAGTATGGCAATGTTTACACCCAATTAGCCCAAGGGTCATTGCACTTGCCGATTCTTGTACAAGAGCGCGGTCAATAGATGTCATGGATGATGCCCGTCAGGATGCCAGATAGTATTGGGGTTTAAAGAAAGACTTAAGAAGGATAATACAATAATCAGGCAAATGAATGAATATAAAGATATTCCCATAATAATATCCGCTAAATCACCTAACTTAACCCCTGCGACTAAAATGGCTAACATAAATACCTCTAACATTCCCCATATTTCAGTACTATGCAAAAAGCGAAACAACGGTGCAGTAATGGGGCTTTGATAGTGTAGCTTAGTTGCAATCAACACAAATAAAGTTCCCACTAAGCTTATCGCAGGAAAAATAAACGTGGTAAATAAGACCAGTAACGCCAGCCAGGGGCGATCTCGGTCATAAAGTTCTATACTTGCTGAAAGTAACGTTCCATCATAAGCAATGCCTTGTGCTTTGAGTGACAATAACGGAAAAAGATTCGATAAAATAAACAGAATAATGCCCGTCAATGCCAACGCAAGGCTACGATTGAGTGCATTTTTTTTCCGTGTTTCTAACACACTATGACAACGTAAACAGTGAGCAGCCTCATTATCACGCAATGTTGGTACGGCTTGTACAAGGTCACAATCTTGACAAACACGTAAAAACGTTTCAGGTTGAGATTGAGATTGAGGTCGCTCGCCTTGTTGCATAATGAATAAATTATCCTATTAGGGTGATAATTAATGATAATGACTAGGGAGGTTAATAGTGGCTGAAATAACAGCTAACGACAAGAGTATTAACATAATTATCGACACATCTCTATACAAGGTAGCTGAAGAGACATTGCTAAAAAAACGTACTAAAAAACCCAAATAGCATGACATGAACTGCTATAGAATTAAAACAATAAATGGACGATTAAGAGGTAGAAACGATGGGAGAAGAAG
>CAYNGN010000282.1:0-4456 GCA_964396615.1 uncultured Thiothrix sp.
CACCTGCCACATTTCAGCATACAGTCCTTTGCGCTGCAAGAGCTCTTGATGTTGTCCTTGTTCAATAATACGTCCTTGTTCCATCACCACAATCAGATCGGCATGGACAATACTGGATAAGCGATGTGCGATAATCAATGTGGTGTAATGCCCTGCAATTTTCTCTAATGTACCTTGAATCGCCTTTTCAGTTTTACTATCCAGTGATGAGGTCGCTTCATCAAGCAGTAAGATTTTAGGCTGTTTGAGGATAGCGCGGGCTATTGCGACGCGTTGTTTTTCACCGCCTGATAATTTTAAGCCGCGCTCACCGACTTTTGTCTCCCATTTTTCTGGCAAGCTTTCGATAAACTCATAAATTTGTGCCATTTTAGCGGCGTTTTCAATGTCCTCTTGACTCGCATCAGGCTTGCCATAGGTGAGATTAAAAGCAATAGTGTTGTTAAACAAAATACTGTCTTGCGGCACAATAGCCATTGCTTTACGTAAACTGTTTTGCGTAACATGGCGAATATCTTGCCCACCAATGTGAATGCTGCCTGCCTTGACATCATAAAAACGGAATAACAAACGGGTTAGGGTGGACTTTCCTGCACCGCTTTTACCGACAATCGCGACGGTTTTATTGGCAGGTAGGGTTAAGCTAAAGTCGTGCAAGATAGTACGTTTTTCGTCATAGGAAAAATCAACATTTTGAAAACAAATCTCGGGGTTTTCAACCATTAACGGTTGTGCGTCTTTTTGGTCTTGCACTTCGGGTTCAGTATTGAGTAAATCGACGGCTTGTTGCATATCAACTAAACTATCTTTAAATCTACGTGTTTCTAAACCTAGTACTACCATTGGAGCTGTTAATTGGAGAAATAAGGCATTGATCAGTACTAAATCACCTATTGTCATCTCTTTTTCAACAACACCTTGTGAGGCAATCATTAGGATTGCTGTCACACCAAGGGCGGTAATAGTGTGCTGCCCTAGAAACATCAACGCTAAATTTTTATCAAACTTTATTGCGAGTGTTACCCATTTTTTCCATACCTGATTGTAGAATGCGGACTCTCGTTGTTCACTATTGAAATACTTGACTGTTTCATAGTTAAGAAGGCTATCACTGGCGGCATTGGTTTTTTCTGAACTTTGTTCATTAAGTTGTTTTCGTGTATCTATAAACCATTGTGAAGCAAAATACATATAAACACCAAACACGGTAATAATGAACATCACCACGAACGTTAAGCTCAAGGTATACTGTGAAATTAATAAAATCGTTGCAAAAGTAAACTCAATCAATACAGGTAAAATAATAAATAATGATGAGGTTATTAGTGTTGCTACCGCATTTGATCCACGTTGCATATCAGTAATAACCCCCCCTGTTTTACGTTCTAAATGATAACGCAATGAAAGTTTATGCAAATGATCAAATAAACTGATTGAGAGGCGACAGATCATTTCACTGCGAAGCGGGCTAATAAGAATTCGTCTCAATGTTAACAGCAAGGCTTCAGACATTTTGATCCCACCATAAATTAATAATAAGGCTAAGGGAAAAATAAGAACGGCATTTTGTGTGGTGTCAAAGTTATCAATAATCTGTTTAAACATCACAGGCATAGCAATGCTAAGAAAATTGGCTAGAATTAAAACAAATAAAATAAGGGCAATGCGATACCGATAATCACGTAACCAAGGCAAAGTGGTGAGTAACACCTGAAAGGGGCTTTTTGGGGATGTAGGCATAGTAATCCGTGTGAAAAATGGTTAGAAAAGAAATAATATTGAGGTATATTTGACCAGAAAAATACGCTAAAGTTCTAATTTTATTCACTTATTTTAAAATTAAATGGGTTTATTCATTCCATCAAAAATAGTGTATAATAAATACATCCCAATGATTTGTTTGTACCTCTTTAGTTGCTTGTTTCAAGCTAAAATAGCCATAAGCCTTTTCTGCTTCTTTCTGTAGTCACCTTTATCCACTAGCCATCTTTTTTCTTGGCAATCTAAACGATAACGCAACTTGGTTTAAAAGTTCTTCTTCGTCGAAACTGATCGCCTTATCTGACCCTGCAATTTGCTCTAGGTAATGTACAATCGTGGCCTTTTCTTTCTCAGGCGCTTCTTCGGCAGCCTCAAGTAAATCCTCTAGCAATGGGATGCTATCAGGGTAAAAGCAATACTCTCGAAATTCGATATAGTCAAAATAAGGGCTTAATACAATACCCAATGATTCTGCTTTATCAACTTCCTCTGCTGCAACAACACCATCAGCAAGTACCATGCGTGCGCCTAAAGCAGCAATGATGATTGCCCAGTTATCACTTATATCTTCATCAGGAATAGGCACACCTAGGGCAAAATAATATTGTTGTTGCGCAACAGTCAATGCTTCTTCCATTGCCGTTGGATTTTCAAAGAGGGCAATACACGATGTTTTTGGCATTGTTAATAAGTCATGACTAATCTCATCAATGTTCACACCCAGTTTGGCAATACGCTTTATGGTGGGAGGATGCGAGTCGGTTGGATGTGCGATTGTTTCCGTTGCGGTTGATTCTATGAGTTTAGGGATTGCATCATTCACTAGGTCATATTTTGCAGCACTTAAAAAAAGCCGTGAGAGATTACGGGTTACTTTGCCTACTTGCAAACGTTGAATGACACTCTCCTCTAAATGCCCCCATGCATGTGTATAGAGTCCTACTTTCAATAACGAACTGACCAAAGCCTCAGGATTAACAACTTCACTGGCAATCCTATCCGCTTCATACTCTCGCTTTCTATTGATACTGCTAATATTGGTGTGAAATACGGCTAACATGTAGGACAAGGTGGCAAAAGCAGGCAAGGTAATAAGGGATACCAAACTAAATCCACTATCCATTGAACTCATAGCATGCGAAAGACCCGCATAGGCGGGAGAAAGTTTTAGTGAATACAGCGTATCTTTACCCCGAAAATGACCCAGTTCGTGCGCAATAATGCCTTTTAGTTCTTCCTTGGTTAATATTCGGGTTAATGGCAAGGACAGATAGAGCGTTTCGCCTTTTAATGGGGTGATAGAGCCATCTTCTGCATTTGGAATATACACATCAGCACTGGTTACATAGAAATTGGGTTCAAGTCCGACAACAATATGCTCAGGATATCGTGCGCCTAGTGTGTTTGATACGTCCTTAATTAATGCGAAAAGTTTAGGGTGGTCTTTAAGTGTTATTTTTTCGCCTAAAATAAAATGTGTTTGTTTTTGGGCAAATTGAAAGGCTGCTTGAATTAAGCTTACACCACTTATGAATACGACAAAGCCGATTATCCCAATAATAAAAGGGCTGGTACTTTGATAAGCATATAACTCAATAAGATAAGCACCATATGTGAATATAACACCTTGTATGATGACTAAGATGCTAAGCACGATTAGGGTGAGTAAAGTTAGTGGTGGGAATATTTTAGCTATTTTGTCCCTATTTTTTCCTGCTATTGATGCAAAGATGACGAATGATAAAAGCAGTAAAATAGCAATAACAGCGCTGATAATCGCAGCTGTTTTCATCCATAGTATTGGTGTGGCCTTATCACAGATAACCTTTAAGTCAGTTACTTGTGGAAAGCGATCAAACTCACACAGTTGATTTAGTGTGTAGTGGGTATAATCAGGATTACTTAGTATTTCTTTGCTTAATTCTGCTAAAACCCAATCAGATACAAAAAATCCGCCAATGGGTATTGCTACTAATAATAGAAGTGCTTTAATAAATCGCATGCATCGCTCCCCCAAGTTTGCATTGATTAGTGAAATGTTGTTGTATAACCGTTTATTAACGTTGCCCTAGTTTTTTGGTTACCAACTATTTTTTAAAATATTATAATAATATATTATTAGCACATTAATTAAATTAATGAAAATGGTGTTTTCTTATTTCGTGTTTGTGGGCACAATGGGAGGGTAAATAAGCTGTTAGCGTACAGTAGTAGAAACAGATAACCATAACGTCTGTGTTTTGGAAAAATTAATCGTGTCAATGCCAAACGTTATGGCATGGTTTTTTGTTTGATACATTGTTTCAATAACATGCGTTTGTGGCCAAAAAGCAAGACCCAGTTGATGGTTGCCTAGTGTCATTTCTCCGCCGAGTCCAAGATGAGAAAAGTTATGATAGTGGCGGGATTTAACCAATAAGGTTTTATTGCTGTGATTAAGGGTGTAACGTAAGTCCAATGTTCCATAAGCATTTAATGACTGGGTGAAGTGTTTGTCTGTGCCTTCAATGCCTGAGAGTGCAGGGTCTACTTCGATAAAGCCATCACTGGAAATTGTTTTTACATCAGAAGTGAGTTGTGCTTGGGTAAAGGGAGCGTTTTTCCAACGAATGAGTCCGACAAGGTCTTTAATGGTGGCTGATAATTGGGTGTGTTGGTTAATTTCCCATTTTGCATTGATATCAATTGCAACACC
>CAYNGN010000283.1:0-2038 GCA_964396615.1 uncultured Thiothrix sp.
TTTTGAGCAAAGATAAAACCAACGCCCAGTTCATTAATGCATTCTGCTACTTTTTCAGCACTAATGCTTAAATCAATACCAGCCGCTTCAAGGACATCAGCAGCACCTGATTTGCTAGAAATAGAACGATTACCATGTTTTGCAACCGTAGCACCAGCGGCAGCGGCGACAAAGATGCTTGCAGTGGAAATATTAAAGGTACCTGAGTTATCACCACCTGTACCCACAATATCAACAGAGGAGGTGGCATTGATGGTTACTTTAGTTGATAGTTGACGCATGACCTTAGCAGCAGCACTAATTTCTTCTACCGTTTCGCCTTTCATGCGCATGGCAATTAAAAACCCCCCAATTTGTGCTGGCGTAGCGTGTCCTGTCATGATTTCGGTCATTACGGTGTGCATTTCGGCACTGCTAAGGTGGATTCTTTCAGTTACTTTTTTTAAGGAGGCTTGTATTGTCATTAACGTATGCTGCTATTTTTTGAGAACGGGAGAGTGAGTTGAATGTTGTATGAACATTATGTGGGGGGGTGCCAACGAGAAATATCAATATTTTCATCAACTTCCCATGAATGAGGGGTTGGTATTACTGAGGATTTAATGCGGCGTATATAGTTTTCACGGGGCATTAGTTCTGCACCTAAGCTGAGTAAATGGTCGCTTTCAAGCTGACAGTCTACCAGCGTATACCCCCATTTTTCCATATGGGAGACAAGTGCAAGTAATGCTATTTTGGAGGTGTCACGTTCAGTGCTAAACATGGATTCACCACAAAATACACCGCGATAGACGACACCATAAAGTCCGCCAACCAGCTCATCGTTTGCATTTCTAACCTCCACAGAATGCGCGTGGCCAAGATGATGCAATTGCATATAGGCTTGATACATTTCGCTAGTGATCCATGTGCTGTCGCTATAAGAGCGTGGCGCAGCACACGCACGCATAGCAGCAGAATAGTCCTCATCAAAGCTAACACGATAACCTTTGTTGCGAGTGGTTTTGCGTAAGCTACGACTAATTTTCATTTTTGCAGGGAAAAGTACGGCTCTTGGGGTGGGACTCCACCAGTAAATAGGTTCGTTGTGATTGAACCATGGAAAAATACCTGAAGCGTAAGCATTCATTAAACGCTCAGACGTTAGATCCCCACCTACTGCTAATAAACCATTGGGTTCATCCCAAGCCATTTCTACAGGTGGAAATGGCTCATTACTAGCGTGGGGATCGAGTAATGTCAATGTTGGGCTAGAAGACATTCAGTATCCAATATTATTTATAGGGCGTGCTTTAATGACTTGACTTTGTCTTTTGCGGTTTTTTCTAATAAATCTAAGTATTTTTCTGCATCTAATGCAGCCATGCAACCTGTGCCTGCTGAGGTGACGGCTTGGCGATAGACTTGATCAATGACATCACCTGCTGCGAACACGCCTGCGATACTGGTTGCGGTTGCATTACCTGCAAGACCACTTTGCACTTTTATGTAACCGTAATTCATCTCTAGTTGATTTTCAAATATTTGTGTATTGGGTTTATGTCCAATAGCAATGAAAACACCATGTACATCAAGATTTTGTTGTTCGTTCGTTTTTACATTCTTTACCCGTATTCCTGTGACCCCTACATTATCCCCTAAAATTTCTTCAAGGGTATGATCCCACATTAGGGTCACATTGCCATTTTTGGCTTTTTCAAATAGCTGGGATTGCAGAATTTTTTCGGCGCGTAGTTCATCGCGACGGTGTACAAGAATGACTTCTTTGGCAATATTGGATAGATAAAGTGCTTCTTCAACAGCGGTATTACCGCCGCCAATAACCGCTACTTTTTGATTGCGATAAAAGAAACCATCACAGGTGGCACAGGCTGAAACGCCGCGTCCCATAAAGTTTTGTTCTGACTCTAAACCAAGGTACATCGCCGCTGCACCTGTCGATATAACAAGTGCATCGCACGTATAAGAAGAGTCACCATCACCTGTTAAGGTAAAAGGTTTATTGCTTAAGTCGATGCTGTTGATATGATCGAAAATG
>CAYNGN010000283.1:2049-3264 GCA_964396615.1 uncultured Thiothrix sp.
CAAAGCGTTCGGCATGTTTTAGCATACGCTCCATCAGTTCAGGGCCTTGTACGCCGTCATTATCACCGGGCCAGTTATCAACATCGGTTGTGGTTGTTAATTGCCCACCTTGTTGCATGCCTGTAATCAAAACTGGAGAAAGATTAGCGCGTGCTGCATAGACAGCGGCGGTGTAACCAGAAGGGCCAGAGCCAAGAATAAGAAGTTTGCAATGCTTAGGAGTGCTCATATTATTATTTCCAGAGTAGTATAAGCGCTATCCTAAGGAAAGAGTGAGCAGAGGTAAAGCTTCTTTATTGCTGAAAGACTTTATCGCGTTAAGTTTAGTTAAGCGAAGGGCTGATGGTTAGTAATAAGGTTGAGAGGGCATAAAGTGAGATTCCAACAGCGGAGAGTGGTGGAGCAATAAAAACGAGAAAAAGATGTAATGCAGAGTCAATATGATTACAGGCGGTGTGAACCTTATGATGACAGCGTTTATAGAGTCTACAGTTGTAGACACAGCGATTAAGCGCCCGAATAAAACCAGAATCATAGGACATCCAGATGGTTGTCATCGTCATACCAAAAAGAAACCCCGTTATTGTGGTTAGAATATCCTCTGATACAAGCCAAAAAACCAAACTGTGGAAAAAGGGTTGTGCGAGTACTGCCATATATAGCCACACTAGAAAGCGATGTGGAATGGTGTCGGCGACAGAAGTGTTTTTTAACGCTAGAAAATCAATGTTACTATTTGCGATCATGGTGTTAGTTGTCTTTATTATCGTTTGTTAATGTCATTTGTGCTGGTATGTGTGCTGGTATGTGTGCTGATATAGTGTGTTTACCAGATGGCGCTGACCATAGCTTTAACGGTGTCAAGTTGACTAAATAACCCATGTAACCTTAATTAAAGGCTAGTTATTTAGTCGCTGCCCTGTAGAATCTCCCTCAGATTCTATGCATTTTGCGCCTCAGATGCCCGTTGCGTTGTTTTTATATCATGTACTTGCTGACTGAATCATGAATGAGGAATGAACCTTTTTGTTTATTTTTTGTCATGAAAAATGTTTTTTTATTATATGTAGTAATAACAATAGCTTAGTCGTTTTTTGTGATTTTTTTATTTTTGCTTATGTTTAAAATTATTTTCTCTTTTGTTTTTTTTATTATTATTAACACTTATTCCTATGCGGCTATTACGACAGGTATAACAACGCTACATCGTGGCAA
>CAYNGN010000283.1:3275-4455 GCA_964396615.1 uncultured Thiothrix sp.
CAGAACCAGAAACGCTAGATTTGCATAAATCATCAGGTATTCCAGAAGCAACCATTCAACGCGATTTATTTGAAGGCTTAGTGACGGAAAGTGCAACGGGTGAACTCATCGCAGGTGCAGCAGAAACATGGCAACAAAATGAAGACGGTACACAATGGACGTTCAAGTTACGCAAAACGGGAAAATGGTCGGATGGTAGCACCGTCATTGCAGGCGATTTTGTCTATGCCCTACAGCGCGCAGTGAATCCTGCTACAGCTTCTGAATATGCTTTTATTCTCTGGCCAATAAAAAATGCCAAAGCAATTAGTAAAGGCGAGAATGAAGAAATAACAAGTTTAGGCGTAAAAGCGGTTGATGATTTTACGTTGACGATTACGTTAGAACACCCGACACCTTTTTTACTCGGTTTATTAGCACATCATATGGCTTATCCCTTACATCAAAAATCAGTAGAGCAGGGTGGCAAAAAATGGACGCGCCCAAATAAGTTGGTTTCCAATGGCGCTTATCAACTCGCCGAATGGATTCCACAAGCAAAACTAAAGCTTATTAAAAATAAATACTATCATGATGTTGCTAATGTCAGTATTGATGAAGTCGTGTATTACCCCACAGAAGATCAAAGTGCGGCAATGAAGCGTTTTCGTACAGGCGAGCTTGATATTACCGAAGATGTTCCTTCAAGCCAGATTGCATGGATCAAAGAAAACCTCGCGAAGAACTTTCATAGCTCGCCTTATATTGGCACGTATTACATTGCTTTAAATTTGCAAAAAGCACCCTTTAAAGATAATACTGCGTTGCGTAAAGCCTTGAGTTTGGCAATCAATCGTCACATTCTCACTGATAAAATAACCAAAGGTGGCGAAATCCCAGCGATGGGCTGGGTTCCAACGGGCATGAACCAGTATCAATCGCAATCAATGCTCGAAGCCACGCTAACGCAACAAGAACGTATCGCCTTAGCAAAAAAATATTATCAACAAGCAGGCTATTCCAAACAAAAACCTCTTGAGGTTGAGCTACTTTACAACACGAGCGAGAATCATAAAAAAGTAGCGATTGCTTTGACAGCAATGTGGAAGCAGGTTCTTGGTGCAAAAATAAAATTGCGTAATGAAGAGTGGAAGGTTTACCTTAACTCGCGTTCACAACGTCAGTTTGAACTGATTCGCTC
>CAYNGN010000284.1:0-4449 GCA_964396615.1 uncultured Thiothrix sp.
TTTAATGATGTTATAGCACTATGCCTGATCGTTAAATGTGTTGAAATAATGGCTTAGTGGATGATTTATGATCAATTAAATGTAAGGGTAGAAAAATTAATCTATAAAAATAGCTTATCATATTAGGTAGCTATTTTGAATTATTAGGGTTTTATATAAATAACGAATTAATTTGTAAATAATTAAAAAATATTACAATTTTCTTTTTAGAAAGATCGAAGATATGCGTGATAAATTAAGTAATATCGTTTTTCACATAAATAATTTTCCTGCGACCTACGGTCAGGGAGCTAGTTCCTTGAGCGTAGTCGAAGGGGGAGCGGGATTTAATAAGTGAATATCTATAGGAGGCTAGAAATGAATCAAGCTTTATGGTTTTTAGAAATATTGCTAGTATCCCTGTGCGAAATTAGTTGATCCTTTCTTTATTAATAAACATATCCCTAAAAACTATGAAAATAAAACACTTAATTCCCCTTACATTGGCTTTATCTTTTAGTACGCTTATCGTTGCTTGTAGTGATACTTCGACGGTATCAACTGTAGAATCAACAGCAAAAGTTGCCAAAACAACATCAACAAGCAATACGTCTATTGCATTTACTAAAACAGATGTGAAAGTCGGTGATGGTGCAGAAGCAAAGACGGGTAAAAAAGTATCAGTGCATTATACGGGGTGGCTTTATGAGCCTACTGCTGCGGATACGCATGGCAAAAAATTTGATAGTTCGCGTGATCGCGGCAAAGCCTTTGTCTTTCCTTTAGGCGCTGGTCGCGTTATTAAAGGCTGGGATCAAGGTGTAGTGGGAATGAAGGTAGGAGGGCAACGTACGTTAATTATTCCTGCCGATATGGCTTATGGTTTGCGTGGTGCAGGTGGTGCTATTCCACCGAATGCAACCTTGATTTTTGATGTTGAGTTAATGGGCATTAACTAACGTTAATGGCTGATAAGCCTAATGTGCAACTGTGAGAGTGTACGTTAGGCTTATTTTTGTTTACCGTATTGAGGGGAAAAAAGTCCGTATAGGTGCTGTCATTTTATGAATGTCGTTCGTCATCACATTAACCCCCAACGATATATCTCTGACACTCAAGGCAACAAAATTTACGCTGCGATTAATGCCCACAATATGGCTACTAATATTGTGCATATCGTTATTCATTGCTGTTAATACTTGGGTGATTGCAGTCATATCACCATGCATTCCAGCAACATTTTTATTCATTGTAGACATATCACCTTGCATTGCATTAATTGAATGAGTCATTAATTTTAACTCTTGGCGAACGGCAGAAAAATCACTTTGCATCGCATTGACATCGTGTGCAAGCCCTGTAAAGTTGTTACGCATTGCTTTCATATCCTTGGACATATCAGCCATATAATGCGTCATTTGTGTCATATTGTTGGTAAGCGCCCAAATTAGAAAAAACATCACCAATCCTAAAAAAAATAACGCAGTCATCGTGACACGAATAATCTGTGTGGTGCGTTTACCGATGCGCACGGATAAGTCTTCGCGGCATTTCATTGCCACTTTAAAGTCGTCCATTCCTTGGCGAAAATCTGCAAGTAATACTGACGATAATATAGGTTCATCGGGCGTATTAGTGGGCATAAGTATCCTTCTTATAGTTGATGGTACAAGTTGTAAGTATTACAAATTATAGATGTTCAGATAATTATGTTCACATCTATCTACTCAGTAAGCCATGTGATGTGAATTATTTTTAAATTCAACAGAACTTCATTCTTCCCTCTTTCCCGTTAAAAAATTAAAGTGTCATAACAACCTGAAATATTGTATTTTACTGCTTTGTGTTTCACCTTTGGCAATGCCGCAATGAACAATGTTATCTTTACAGGACTAATGGGAGCAGGGAAGTCTACGGTAGGTCGCCTGCTAGCGAAACGTCGGCGTATGGTCTTCTTTGACTCTGATCGTGTAATTGAAGAGTGTATGGGGGTGAATATCCCAACGATTTTTGAAATAGAAGGTGAAGCAGGTTTTCGTGATCGTGAACAGGAAGTGATTAAAGACCTTGCTGCGCGGTCAAATATTATTATTGCCACAGGTGGTGGGAGTTTATTGCGCAAAGAAAACCGTCAGTGCCTGAGTACATCAGGGATTATTGTTTATTTACGTGCGAGTCCTGAGCATCTTTATGCACGAATTAAGCATGATAAAAACAGACCCTTAATGCAGACAAAAAACCCGTTACAGACGTTAAAAAATATATTAAAAGAACGAGAGCAAGCTTACATGGAAACGGCTGATGTCATTATTACCACAGGTCGAGATCGGGTGATTATGACGGTCAGGCAAATTGAGCGTGCGCTAGAACAACTGATTGAGATTAAACCTTAAATATGCAAACAAATAACCAAGATAGTCATGAAAATAGGCAGGGTGATTCCTATCAAACATTAACGGTCGCCCTAGGTGAGCGTAGTTACCCCATTCATATTGGTGCTGATTTATTACAGCAAGCCGAGCTATTACAGCCGCATATTCATGGTCATCGTGTAGTGATTGTGAGTAATGAAACGGTTGCACCGTTGTATCTTAAGCAGTTGCAGGCTTGTGTTGCTGATTTTAACCCTATTGAGGTTATTTTGCCTGATGGTGAGGCGTATAAAAACATGGAGGTGATGCAAACTATTTTGACGACTATGTTAGAACAACGTTGTGATCGCCAAGTGACCGTGATCGCTTTAGGTGGTGGTGTCGTGGGGGATATTACGGGTTTTGCAGCCGCTTGTTATCAGCGTGGCGTACATTTTATTCAAGTTCCCACGACTTTATTGTCACAAGTTGATTCATCCGTGGGGGGGAAGACAGGGGTTAATCATCCCTTAGGCAAAAATATGATTGGTGCGTTTCATCAGCCCCAAATGGTGTTAATTGATATTAATACACTGGATACCTTGGATGATCGCCAATTTTCTGCGGGAATGGCAGAAGTGATTAAATACGGTTTGTTATGGGATAAGGCGTTCTTGCAATGGCTAGATGACAATATGACGGGCTTAATGCAGCGTGATAAAACATTGGTGACACAAGCCATTCATCGTTCGTGTGAAATTAAAGCCGAAGTCGTCGCGGAAGATGAGCGTGAATCTGGAGTAAGAGCATTGCTTAATTTAGGACATACGTTTGGTCATGCGATTGAAAATGCAATGGGCTATGGTGAATGGTTACATGGTGAAGCGATTTCTGTTGGCATGTTAATGGCTGCTAAGTTGTCAGCAAAAATGGGGTGGCTTACTGAACAAGATGTTGCGTATACCCGCGCATTATTGCTTAAGGCAAATTTACCTATAGAACCTCCTGAGAGTATGACGGCTGAACGTTTTATGGATATTATGGCGGTGGATAAGAAAGTGCAAAATGGCGTGTTGCGCTTGGTGTTGATGCAGCGTTTAGGTAAAACAGTTGTCACTAGTGAGTTTGATCATCAGGCATTGCAAACCGTATTGGTGGGGAAAAGTCATGAAATACCAGCCAGTGATTTTGTCAGATAGATAACATAGAACAATCGCCGATTAATGTGGCAGATTGAAGCGTAGTCGCAAAGGACTTAATCTGACAGAAATATCGTGTTTATTCACACCTTGATAGTTTAGGATACATTCCAGCTACTGTGTAACATCAGTTAATAAGGTATATTGCTAACAATATAAACAATATAGAGCAGAATAATTATAAATTATGAATTACAATAAATAGATAATAAATTTGCACTCATTGATAGCAGTTTATTACCAAAATGATGTTCATGAAAAGCTATCGTATTAATGCATTATAATGACAATGAGATAAATATACATAGGCAGACAGCACATGCAATGGTCAGAAGTCATTAATAACCCACTCCTTCAAAACTTGCCCTTTAAAATAGAACTCAATAAGTTCGGTAAACTATTAATGAGTCCTGCATCCAACTTACATGGGCGTATTCAAGGTCGTCTTGCGGCGAGCTTATGGAGTGATATGCCCGAAGGTGAGGTTATTACAGAGTGTTCTATTGAAACCTCTGATGGTGTTAAAGTCGCTGATGTCGTTTGGGCTTCAGCAGCCTTTATTGCTGAGTTTGGCTATGCTACGCCCTATGCAAAAGCCCCTGAACTTTGTATTGAGATTGTATCGCCTTCTAACTCAAAACAGGAAATGAGACAAAAAACAGATTTATACCTCGCACGTGGCGCTCAAGAGGTTTGGATTGTTTATGATGATGCGCGTATAGATATATTTTCCCATACGGGGCAATGTCTTAGTAGCGTGTTCTCAGCGACGCTAATTGATACTCTCTTGCAGCAGCTCAAGCGTTAGTTTGTCGGGAAGGTTTGGTCAGCTAACAATTAACGATAAGGTATTTAGCATCCCTGTTCGTAAAAACCTAGCCAAAGCTAGTCATACGACTTATCCGCACTTGGTTGATACC
>CAYNGN010000285.1:0-4418 GCA_964396615.1 uncultured Thiothrix sp.
ATTTGGGCTACCAACTTAAAGCGGGGCAATAACGTAACCGAACAATTCATTTTAAACTCTGTTGGGTT
The DNA here is from genome assembly GCA_964396615.1 of uncultured Thiothrix sp. GTDB lineage: Bacteria > Pseudomonadota > Gammaproteobacteria > Thiotrichales > Thiotrichaceae > HyVt-477. The sequence continues at coordinate 69 of CAYNGN010000285.1, forward strand.
ACGTTGCCTCGTAAAACTCGGCAAGCTAACCCAACCTACATAAGCTGTCCCATCTTAAGTTGGTAGCCGTTTAAGCAGGGTAAATGGGTGCATTATGCGAAAATCGCGTTTGAAAAATACTTTATTCGTAAAATGAAGCAAGGTTCATCTGAGCCATTTTATGAGCGTAGTATGTTAAAACTGATGGGTATTACCCGTTTGAAATAAGCAATTATTGATTTTATGTGATGATGGATAAACAGCCCGCTATTCTTTCCCTTTCTCTTTCTCTATTAATTTGTTTATGTGATCAATGGATTGTCTGTTATGTTGTATAAAACGATATAACATATTATGTAGGGTCATAGGGAGGAATTATATGTTAAAGAAAATAGCACCAAAAGTACAAACATCGTGTTTAACATGCGAGGCAAGAAAATTTGCGTGGTTTCAATCAGGTACTGATGATCAGTTACGTGTTCGGCAAAGCTTGCGCACAGGACAGTACAAATTAGCGGCTAATGACTATTTGTTTATGGAGGGCGATCAGCATCATACGTCTTATACCCTAAAACAAGGTTGGGCTATTTGTTATAAACAGCTTAAAGATGGACGACGACAAATTGTGCATATTGCCTTGCCAGGGGATTTCTTGGGTTATAAAACGGATCCTGATGAACCCATTGATTATTCAGTGAAAGCGGTTTCTGAGTGTATGTTGTGTTCGTTTTCTGAGAAAAATATTAATCAGTTATTGGTCACTGATACTGATTTAATTCACCGTTTAATTGCGATTCAAACGAAGCAAAGTAGGGTATGCCGAGTACAATTATCTTACGTTGGACAGTCGCAAGCAAAAAATAAAGTGGCTTCTTTTTTGCTCGATTTGGTGACACGCTTAAAACGTCGTGGGGTGGATGTGGAGGCAAATGTGCATCTTCCTTTATCACGTGTTGATATTGCGGATGCTATTGGAGTGACTCCTGTGCATTTAGGGCGTGTCAGTGTTGAGTTGAGTCAGCAAGGGATTGTGGAGTGTCGTTATAATATATTGCGCGTGAAAGACTATGATGCGTTGAAAAATTTGGCAGATTGTTGTTAGGTTTGTCATTACTTGAGTTACGAGGTTGAAGCCTCGTAACGAGAACAACGTTTTTTATGCAGTTATAGCACCGTATGGCTTTACGACTTATTTTGGTTCTTCTTTAGGGGCTTCCGTTGTTTCTTCTTTCTTTGGCTCTGATGTTTCATCAGATGCTTTACTGACCATATAATCAACCGCTGCTTTTACTGCATCATCAGAAAGGTCAGCTCTGCCGCCTTTGGGTGGCATTGCGCCTTTGCCTTTCAGAGAAGTGGTATACAGTGCTTCTACGCCTAATGCGATGCGTGGCGCCCATACTGTCTTATCACCAAGCTTTGGTGCATTGGCTACGCCTGCGTCGTGGCAGACAAAACAGGCTGCTTTATAGGTTTTTTTACCTTCATCAGTAGCAGCGGCATCTTCAGCAATGGCTGTGGTTGAAAAAGAAATAAGGGCTGTCAGTACTGATAGGCTAAGTAGTTTTATGGTTGTCATCGATAATATCTCTTAATATAGAGTGATTGGGGAAATTTGGCGAGATTATCATCTGAAAGCCTTAATCCTTTCCAATCAAAATATTCTATTGGTTTATTTTTTATTTTATGGGTGGTTTTTTTGTGCATAAAAAAAGACCAATCTTATTGGCAAGAAGGTCTTTTTTTACTGAGCGATGAAGCTAATTATTTGATCTTTGTTTCCGCTGTGTCAGTCTCACCTTTGTTGTCTTTCCATGTCAATTTGATTGGCATGTCTTTTTCGCCTTTACTAAAGCGAAAGCTGAAGTAAGGGTTCTTTGAGATTGAACCACCCCAGTCGCCCGTTAAAATCGTTTTTCCATCGGCTTCTACGGTTACTTCTTGGATGTAGTGAGCAGGAATGATTTCTCCCGTTGCTTTGTCTTTAGCAAGACCTGTGCTCATTGGATGCGTGATAATTGCTTTTATTTCAGCGTGATCGCCTTTCATTTTGGCGCGTAGTCGAATAGTACCCATTGTTATTTTCCTGATAGTATAGGTGTTAGCCCTATTGAGTAATGATAATAAGTGTGTTTAGCCTAGTCTGCAGAACAGTCTACAAAACTAGCTGCTAACGTTGTTGTTATGCACAACCGCCTTTAGTCACTTTTACATGGATTTTTTTGGTATAAATCTTGTCACCCGCATTGATAACAGCAATAACATCAGAAGGTTTGCCTATTTTACAGCGTAATTTGACGTTTGCATCGAGTCCTTCAGAAAAAGTAAATTGTCCTGCTAAAGGTGTTGGATTGTTGATAACAACCAAAGCAATTTTTGTTGTGCCTTCAATACCAGAAATAATTTCGATAGGCACAACTGCGCCATTTTCAGCTAATTCAGGTGCTTTAACTTCGATTTTGTCACTTTCTTCTGCTTTAGCTTCGCCTAATAACGCTTTCATTGCTTCATCAGCATCTTTAGAGCTGAATATATCGCGTGATAATGCAGCACTTGCATTCGGTAAGATGAAATGTGAAACAAGTAGAAGGTTGCTTGCAATAGCCCCTTTGATAAACATTCTACGTTGCATAATGATAATTCCTCAATAGTTGTTTTTAGTGTGTTGCATTTGTGTTGCATTTGTGTTGCGTTGAATACATCGGAACGTCCACGTTCTCGTGACCGTTCGTTTTAAGCCACTCTATTCTTCTTCAGGCGGTTTTTTTTGCATAGAAATCAGCGAGTTCTTTGGTTTCTTTCTCCATCAGTTGCCCTTTAGCGTTTCCCCCTGAAGAATGCTGTGTAAACTATAGTCTAGCAGAAGATGAAATGATATAGATCAATAAATGTTGTTTTTGTATGTTTTTTATTCGCTTTTGCTGAAAATATATTTTTACCGTTATAACGCAACAAGGAGACATTGCTTGTATGAGTGATTGTATTAAGTAGCCGCTACGGATGCTTTAATTTTATGAATTGCTGCGTTTTCAAGCTGACGAATGCGTTCAGCAGAAACGTTGTATTTAGCGGCCAGCGTTTGTAATGTTGCTTTTTTATCGCATAACCAACGGCTAGCAATAATATCTTTACTACGCTCATCAAGGGTCGCGAGTGCGGTTTGTAGATGGGATTGGGTATGCTCATCCCAATCTTGGCGCTCTAATGTTTCCGCAGGGTCTGTTACTGCTGTGGTATTGGTTAGGTATTGGCTGGGGGAGTAGGTGCTATCATCATCATGACCTGCTGGCAGATCAAAGGAAATATCAGTGCCATTCATCCGCTTTTCCATTTCCAGTACGTCTTTACTGGTAACGCCTAAATCTGCTGCAACTTCTTGGACTTGTTGATGGCTAAACCACCCTAAACGCTTTTTCGAGCTGCGTAGGTTAAAAAATAACTTCCGTTGTGCTTTAGTGGTGGCGACTTTCACGATTTTCCAGTTGCGTAAGATGTATTCATGTATTTCGGCACGAATCCAGTGAATAGCAAAGGAAATAAGCCGTACATTCATCGTTGGATCAAAGCGTTTAACCGCTTTCATAAGACCAACATTACCTTCTTGGATTAAATCGCCTAGTGGCAGACCATAGCCGTTATAACCCCGTGCAACTTTAATCACAAAGCGTAGGTTGTGCATCACCAGTGTTCGGGCGGCATTAAGGTCGTTATTATTCTGTAAGCGGTGTGCGACGGCTTTTTCTTCTTCAGTGGTTAGTACAGGAATTTCATGAACCGTTTGGATATAGCTATCAAGACTACCCCCAGGAACGGATAGTGATTGGGTATACGTCATCAATTGTTTTCTACTCATTGGTTGTTTTGCCTCCATTTTAGCACTCTTAGCATTAGAGTGCTAATTTTTGCTTTGGTTCATAGTGAAAACGGGGCAGGATGGTAGAAAGTCAAGTGAACAGGCACGAAAAAAGCCGAATAGGCGAACCTATTCAGCTTTAATGACTAACGATTAGCAGACCTTGCTTCGGCTGGGATTTTAGCTATTACAAAGGAGCGCATTTTCCTAAGCCGAGCCTGCTAAAGCGATTAGAACTTTTGTACAAGACCGATTGCGAATACGCTGCGATCACCAGCACTACCAGTAGTTGTATCAGCATCAACATCACTGTAGATTGCAGAAACGGTTGTTTTTGATGCAACTTTATGGAAAACACCTAGTGAGTAGCCGTCAATGTCAGCAGTAGCTGAGTTTTCAGCGCCTTGTGTACCAAAAGAAGCGGCTACCGTTGTTTTAGGAGCAACTTTGTATGTGCCTGATAGGTAAAGGTGGTCTGTACCATTGTTTGTACTACCAGTAGTATCGGTGTGAGCATT
>CAYNGN010000286.1:0-4417 GCA_964396615.1 uncultured Thiothrix sp.
ACTGCAAAACTATAAAGCCAAAGATGGCGCTTATGTTCGCGAACACTTTTTTGGCAAAAATCCTGAGCTAAAAGCAATGGTTGAAAAAATGTCTGATGAAGATATTTGGCGTTTGAACCGTGGTGGACATGACCCACACAAAGTCTTTACCGCTTATGATGCAGCAATGAAACACAAAGGCCAACCCACTGTTATTTTAGCGCAAACGGTCAAAGGCTACGGCATGGGCGCAGCAGGCGAGGGACAAAATCGTACGCATCAGCAGAAAAAACTATCTGAAGATGAAATGGTGATATTCAAAAAACGCTTTAATATCCCACTCAGTGATGAAGATGCTGCTGCTGCTAAATACTATCGCCCTAGCAAGGATAGTGAGGAAATACAGTACATGCAGGAAAGACGTAAAGCATTAGGTGGCTATTTACCCACACGACAATCTGTGGCAGCACCACTCATTATTCCACCACTATCTGTTTTCAAACCATTGCTTGATGGTAGTGGTGAACGTGAAATGTCGACCACGATGGCTTTTGTACGCATGTTGACTATCTTGACCCGCGATAAAAACATGGGGCAACATGTTGTACCAATTGTACCTGATGAAGCGCGTACCTTTGGCATGGAAGGCATGTTTCGTCAACTAGGAATCTATTCTTCAGTCGGTCAACTTTATGAACCCCAAGATAAAGATCAAGTCATGTTTTACAAAGAGAACAAAACGGGTCAGATTCTCGAAGAAGGTATTAATGAGGCAGGTGCTTTCTCCTCATGGATTGCCGCAGCAACCGCCTACAGCGCCCATAAAGTTAATATGGTGCCATTCTATATTTACTACTCCATGTTTGGCTTCCAACGTATTGGTGATTTAGCATGGGCAGCGGGTGATTCCCGCGCCAGAGGTTTCTTATTAGGGGGAACAGCAGGACGTACCACACTGGCTGGCGAAGGCCTACAACATCAAGATGGACACGGCATGGTACAGGCAGGCTTAATTCCTAACTGTATTAGTTATGATCCTACTTTCGGTTATGAAATGGCAGTTATCATTCATGATGGCTTACACCGCATGTTTAAAGAGCAAGAGGATGTGTACTACTACATCACTGCTATGAATGAAAATTATCAACAACCTGCTTTACCCAAAGGTGCTAATGAAGGCATTCTTAAAGGTATGTATCTGCTTAGTGGTGGCGGAAAGAAGAAAAAGAAAGTACAACTCATGGGGTCAGGAACGATTCTACGTGAGGTCATTGCTGCGGCTGAAATGCTCAATAAAGAATGGAAAGTTGATGCGGACATATGGAGCTGTACTAGCTTTAATGAACTGGCTCGTGAAGCACGAGACATTGAGCGTTGGAATCGACTCCATCCACTGGGAAACGCTAAAACACCTTATCTCACCCAGCAATTAAAAGACCGTCGCGGCCCTGCCATTGCTGCCACTGATTATATCGCTACCTATGCGGAACAAGTCAATCAATGGATGCCAATGTCCTATAGTGTCTTAGGTACGGATGGCTTTGGGCGCAGTGATACACGCGCACAACTACGCAAACACTTTGAAGTCAATCGCTATCATATTGTTGTCACCGCACTAAAAGCCTTGATGGATGAAGGTACACTACCTGCAGCTAAAGTTGCTGAAGCCATCAAAAAGTATAAACTTGATACTGAAAAACATAACCCGCTTTACGCGTAGACATCAGGAGTAAAGAATATGAGCAAAAAAAATATTGTTATTCCTAATATTGGCGACTTTAATGAAGTTGAAATTATTGAAATACTCGTTGCTGTAGGCGATCAAATCAACGTGGAAGATTCATTAATTACCGTTGAATCTGATAAAGCCTCAATGGAAATTCCATCCAGTGACAGTGGTACTGTTATTGGCATAAAAGTGGCTATTGGTGACAATGTTAAAGAAGGCACTGCCATTGTTGAAATAAAGCTGAGCGAAAAGAAAGCAAGAGAAGCAACAAAGGAACAAGAACAGCTCGCACAAGAAACGGCAACGAAAAAAACCACTGAAACGCCAGAACCTGTAGCAAAAATATCAAATCCTGCTGTTTCAAACACCTCCGTGGCAGCCAAACCTTCCCCTACCGCTAATATTAACGAAACAGCCTTTGTTAATGCCCATGCTAGCCCCGCTATACGACGTTTTGCCCGCGAGTTAGGTGTTGAACTCGGCAAAGTACAAGGTACTGGACGTAAAAGCCGTATTATCAAAACAGATATTCAAAAATTTGTAAAACAAACGTTAAATAGTGATCGTAATACCACGAGCTCTGGTTCAAGCCTTGGTGTTGAACCCATGCCTGAAATAGACTTCAGTCAATGGGGCAATGTAGAAAGCATTACGTTAAGTAAAATCAATAAACTAACGGGTAAATTCTTGCATCGTAACTGGGTCAGCATTCCGCATGTGACACAATATGATGAAGCGGACATTACTGAAATGGAAGCCTTTCGTAAGCAAATGGGCATAGAGCTAAAAGAACAAGGGGTTAAAATTACCCCGCTTGCCTTTATTATGAAAGCCATCGTTGCAGGTCTCAAAGCTTACCCACGTTTTAATAGCTCACTCGCACCCAATGGTGAAATCCTAATTCAGAAAAACTATTACCACATTGGTGTTGCTGTTGATACACCTGATGGCTTAGTCGTTCCTGTGATACGTAATGTTAATCAAAAAAGTATAGTAACCCTTTCGCAAGAAATACGTGATACGGCAGTAAAGGCACGTAATAAAAAGCTTAGCCCTGCTGATATGCAAGGTGGCTGTATGAGCATATCGAGCCTTGGTGGCATTGGCGGTACGAAATTTACACCTATTATTAATGCACCTGAAGTGGCTATACTAGGCGTATCTCGCTCAAAAATGCAGCCTGAATGGAATGGCAGTGAGTTTGTGCCACGCTTAATGTTGCCACTTTCGTTATCCTATGACCACCGCGTTATTGATGGCGCAGCAGGTGCGCGTTTTACCACTTACCTTAGTAAAACATTAGCGGATATTAGACGACTACTGCTTTAGAAGTAGCCATAAAAAATTTTATATTTTTAAGAATAAAACCTATAAAAATAAACCATTTAGGAATACACCATGCCTCATTATCGCTCACGAACTAGTACACACGGACGCAATATGGCGGGCGCTCGCTCATTATGGCGAGCTACAGGAATGCAAGACGGCGACTTTGATAAACCCATTATCGCTATTGCCAACTCATTTACGCAATTCGTACCAGGTCATGTCCATCTCAAAGACCTTGGGCAAATGGTGGCACGTGAAATTGAAAAATCAGGTGCCGTTGCCAAAGAGTTTAATACCATTGCTGTTGATGATGGTATTGCAATGGGACATGATGGTATGTTGTATAGCCTACCTTCTCGCGAAATTATTTCTGATTCAGTCGAATACATGGTCAATGCGCATTGTGCTGATGCCCTTATTTGTATTTCTAACTGCGATAAAATCACCCCAGGCATGTTGAATGCTGCTTTACGCCTCAATATACCGACTGTTTTTATCTCGGGCGGTCCGATGGAGTCAGGAAAAAGTGTTATTCAAGGTCAAGAAGTGCATCTTGATCTGGTTGATGCGATGGTTTCTGCTGCTGATATAAAGATCAGTGATGATGATCTATTGGAAATGGAACGCTCAGCCTGCCCAACCTGCGGCTCATGTTCAGGTATGTTTACTGCCAACTCAATGAACTGTCTTACTGAGGCACTAGGCTTGGCCTTACCCGGCAATGGGTCACTATTAGCCACCCATGCCTATCGCAAAGAGCTATTCTTAGAAGCAGCAAGAACCATTGTCAGCATTACCAAACAGTATTATGAGCAGGATGATTCATCAGTACTACCCCGTTCAATTGCGAATAAACAAGCGTTTGAAAACGCTATCTGCCTTGATATCTCTATGGGTGGTTCTACCAATACCGTTTTACATTTACTCGCCGCTGCACAAGAAGGTGAAATAGATTTCACCATGGACGATATTGATCGTCTTTCCCGTATCATCCCCAATCTAAGTAAAGTTGCCCCTGCCAGCCAGCAATATCACATGGAAGATGTTCATCGTGCAGGAGGGGTTATGGCATTATTAGCAGAATTAAGTCGTGGCGACCTACTCCACACCGATTGTAAAACAGTGCATAGTGATACCTTAGCAGCTGCCTTAGCACAATGGGATATTGCCACCTCTGATGTAGAACAAACTCACACCTTTTACAAAGCAGGACCAGGCAATGTACGCACGATCGAAGCGTTTAGCCAAGAAAAAAGTTGGCCTAGTCTGGATATTGACCGTAAAACAGGCTGTATTCGTAGTATTGAACATGCCTACTCACAAGATGGTGGCTTAGCGGTACTCTATGGCAATATTGCTCAGGTTGGCTGCATTGTAAAA
>CAYNGN010000287.1:0-4404 GCA_964396615.1 uncultured Thiothrix sp.
TGCGCCTAATTGTTACTACACTAATAGCTCTGAGGCAAAGATGCCGCTGTTCTTAGTTTAAAAGCTCTAGAGTAAAGAAATGGGCGTACGCACCTTGTTTAATCTGCTAGGTCCCTTAACCAATCCTGCTGGAACGCCTAATCAACTCCTAGGTGTATTTAGTAAAGAATGGGTACGTCCCTTAGCAGAAGTCCTGCAACAATTAGGCAGCCAGCATGTCATGGTCGTACATGCTGAAGACGGCATGGATGAAATCAGTATTGCCTCACCCACCTATGTTGCTGAACTTAACAACGGTGAAATCACGGAATACACCATTCAGCCTGAAGATTTTGACCTGCAACGCAGTGAATTATCAGCCTTACAAGTTGATTCAGCAGCAGAAAGCCTTGCAGTAATTCACGCCGTCCTTAACAATACCGTGGGTGCTGCACGTGATATTGTCGCACTCAATGCAGGCGCTGCTATTTATGTTGCAGGCCTTGCTGAATCACATCAAGCAGGGGTTGAACTTGCACTACGTGTTATTGCTGATGGTTCTGCAATGGCAAAACTGGATGCATTGAAAATAAAAACAAATACATAACATGATTAATCACGCCTTATGAGTACAAATACCCCCGATATTCTAAAAACCATTGTTCACACTAAAGAACAAGAACTCAAACAACGCCAAGCACATACTAGTCTTGAGACACTCACTAAACGTTTAGCTACCGCCTCGCCTATACGTCCATTCATGACAGCCTTACAAGCTAATATTGACCAACAAAAGCCTGCGGTAATTGCTGAAATAAAAAAAGCATCACCCAGCAAAGGCGTGATACGAGAAAATTTTGATCCTGCTGCGATTGCGACCAGCTATGAACAAAACGGTGCATGTTGCTTATCCGTACTGACCGATAAAGACTACTTCCAAGGTTCAGAAGCTTATTTACAAGCGGCGCGCGCTGCTTGTTCTTTACCTGTATTACGCAAAGATTTCACTATTGCCCCCTATCAAGTGTATGAAGCACGTAGTTTAGGGGCAGACTGTATCCTGCTCATTGTTGCCATACTGAGTGACACACAATTATCCTCTTTATTGAGTATCTCCACCGAATTGGGGATGAGTACCCTAATTGAAGTACATGATGAAGCAGAATTAGACCGCGCATTAGCCCTTGATATTGGCATGATTGGCATTAATAATCGCAACCTACGCACGTTTGAAACATCGTTAGACACTACGCTCACACTAATGCATAAAGTTCCTGCTGATCGTTTTATTGTTACAGAAAGCGGTATTCACACGGCTGAACATGTTACCCTCATGCGCGAACATAATATCCATGCGTTTTTAGTGGGTGAAACATTTATGCGTGCTGAACAACCTGGTAAAGAGCTTAATATGCTTTTTTACAGCTAAGCATATAATGTAGCGAGGCTAAAGCCTCGTTACTAGACCCCTCTAATTCATAGAAGACACCTGATTCACCATGATACAGTTTCCCGAAAATTTTGATCCCGTACTAATAAGCCTTGGCCCCGTTGCCGTTCATTGGTATGGTCTAATGTATGTTATTGGCTTTATTGCTTTTCTCGTACTTGGCAAAATGCGAGCGAAAAAGCCTAATAGCACCCTCACCCCTGATCAAGTCGATGACATGATGTTTTATGGCGCGCTAGGCGTCGTCTTAGGCGGTCGCATTGGTTATGTACTGTTCTATAATTTCGATGCTTTTCTTGCTGACCCGATTATGCTCTTTAAAACCAATCAAGGCGGCATGAGTTTTCATGGTGGTTTGTTAGGTGTATTGATAGCCGCATTATTAATTGCACGCAAATACAATAAAACCTTTTTGCAAATTGGTGATTTTATTGCGCCCATGGTTCCGATTGGTTTAGGCGCAGGTCGTTTTGGTAACTTTATTAATCAAGAATTATTGGGCAAACCCACCGATGTATCATGGGGTGTTGTATTTCCCAAAGCAGGGGATGGCATTGCGCGTCACCCCTCACAACTCTATGAAGCCTTCTTAGAAGGGATTGTACTGTTTCTTATCTTATGGCTTTATTCACGCAAACCACGTCCTGTTGGCATGGTCTCAGGCTTATTCCTGTTAGGTTATGGCTTATTCCGCAGCTTTGTTGAGCTATTCCGCTTACCCGATGCACATGTGGGCTATCTTGCTTTTGGCTGGGTAACAGAAGGACAACTGTTATCACTGCCGATGATTATCGCGGGGGCTATTATGCTTTACTGGTCAGCCAAAAAAGGCAAAAAAGAAGGAAAAATAGTATGAAACAATATCTGGAACTAATGCGTCATGTTCGTGATAACGGCATCACCAAAGAAGATCGCACAGGTACTGGCACAACGTCGATCTTTGGTCATCAAATGCGCTTTGATTTGGCACAAGGTTTCCCACTGGTGACCACAAAACAGTGTTACTTACGTGCCATTATTCACGAATTACTGTGGTTTCTACAAGGTCATACCAACATCACTTACCTTACCGAAAATAAGGTACATATTTGGGATGAGTGGGCTGATGAAAACGGTGACTTAGGTCCTGTTTATGGTTCACAATGGCGTTCATGGCCCACGCCCAATGGGCAACATATTGATCAAATCAGTACAGTTATTGAACAAATCAAACATACTCCAGACTCACGACGCATTATTGTCAGTGCATGGAACGTGGCTGAAATAGACAATATGGCTTTACCGCCTTGCCATGCCTTCTTTCAGTTTTATGTGGCCGATGGCAAACTTTCTTGCCAACTATACCAACGCAGCGCGGATATTTTTCTCGGTGTACCGTTTAATATTGCTTCCTATGCGCTGCTTACGATGATGATGGCACAAGTAACAGGACTAGCTTTAGGTGATTTTATCCATACACTGGGGGATGCCCATATTTACTCCAATCATAAAGAGCAAACGGATTTACAACTGAGTCGTGAGCCTTATCCCTTACCACAAATGAAACTTAATGCTGAAGTCGGTGATTTATTTGCCTTTACCTTTGATGATTTTGAGCTTATTAACTATCAAGCATACCCGCCAATAAAAGGGGATGTTTCAATATAAAAAAGCTATCATCGAATAAAAAATTTTATAGCTAAAAACCATGAGTGAGCCTAGTAATCCCCTTCTTGAATCCGTGACCAGCCTCAAAGGTGTTGGCACACAAATGGCCGAGCGCCTTACCAAACTTGGCATTACAACCGTCCAAGATTTGTTATTTCACTTGCCTTCACGCTATCAAGATCGCACACGGATTTATCCTATTGCCCATGCGACTATTGGCACAGAAGTTTTAATCGAAGGTACGGTGGTCTTTACCGACATTATTTTCCGTAAACGGCGGATGATGTTATGTCATATTGAAGATGATACCGCACGTATTCTGCTACGCTTTTTCTATTTTTCTTCTGCGCAACAAACGAAACTCTCATCAGGCACAAAAATACGCTGTTTTGGTGAAATTCGCCAAGGGTATCAACAGCGGGAAATGATTCATCCTGAATACAAAGTGCTTGGCGAACAAGCCATTGAAGTGGAAAATACACTAACTCCCAGCTATCCTGCGACAGAAGGCGTACAACAACGTACCCTACGACGTTTAACCCAAGATGCACTACTTTTTACCCCTGATTTGGAAGACTTAATTCCAGAGAACATCCAACAACATTATCAACTTCCTAGCCTACAAAATGCATTACAAACGATTCATAATCCACCCCCTGAAACCGTAGTAGCAGACTTACTCAGTGGTCAACACCCTGCACAAAAACGCTTAATTTTTGAAGAAATGATGGCACATCATTTAAGCTTATCGCAACTCAAATTACAGACCAAACAACTACCCAGCCTAGCAATAAACAATAGCGATACGCTGTATCAAAAACTGCTCGCACAATTACCTTTTAAGCTAACAGGCGCACAAACACGCGTTATACAAGAACTGTTTGAAGACATGCAACAGTCTTCTCCCATGCATCGTTTAGTACAAGGCGATGTAGGATCAGGTAAAACCTTAGTGGCAGCAGCAGCTGCTTTATTTGCCATTGAAAGTGATTTACAAGTCGCCTTAATCGCTCCCACTGAAATTTTAGCCGAACAACACTATCAAAATTTTCGTGACTGGCTAGAACCTCTGGAACTTGAGGTTACATGGGTTCCTAGCAAAAAAAATCGTAAACAACATCGCAGCAGTTTAGAAGATCTTGCTTTAGGCATTACGAATATTGCTATTGGTACACATGCCCTCTTCCAAAAAGACGTACAATTTAACCAACTGGGCTTGATTATTGTCGATGAACAACATCGCTTTGGCGTTGATCAACGCCTCGCTTTACGCGAAAAAGGCAAACAAGGCGATCATTACCCGCATCAACTGATTATGACCGCCACCC
>CAYNGN010000288.1:0-4387 GCA_964396615.1 uncultured Thiothrix sp.
GGATTTTTAATACTTCAGGACGTGAGAATTTGTCAGAAACATCTTCATTCTCTGATAATGCCTTACGCAATTTAGTCCCTGAAAGTAACATACGATCGGCAGCATCATGTGGACAGGTTTTCATGGAAGCCATGCCATCACATTTATCACACCAAAATGTCCAATCAATTTTTAAGGCTTTCGTTTCTAAAGCGTCCGCAGGAATTTCATCAAAAATATCATGCGCGTCAAAAGGACCGTAGTAATCACTAACACCTGCATGATCACGCCCAACAATTTGATGTGAGCAACCATAGTTTTGACGGAAAAGCGCGTGAATAAGCGCTTCACGTGGCCCTGCATAACGCATGTCTAATGGGTAGCCCGCTTGAACAACCGTGTCATCGACAAAGTAGTTCTTGATCAATGTACCAATAGCATCTGAACGGACTTCAGCAGGAATATCGCCTGGCTTTAATTTTCCAAGTAATGAGTGAATCAATAAACCATCGCCAATTTCAAGTGCGATTTTCGCGAGATATTCGTGAGAACGATGCATTGGGTTACGCGTTTGGAAAGCAGCAACCGTAGACCAGCCTTTCTCAGTGAAGTAAGCACGCGTTTCCGCAGGTGTCATAAACTGATCACCATACTTATCTTTGAAATCACCGACTGAAAGAACTTTAATTGAACCAGCAAGATTGACATCTTTCTGCTCCATCACCATTACCACACCAGGATGATCCATTTCAGTGGTTTTATAGACTTGCTCGCACTCATGGGTTTTATCAATACTGTACTTTTCAGTCACGATCATTGTTGCCATGATTTCATTCGTTTCACGACTAACGAGTGCAACTTCAGCGTTATCACCTAAACCATCAGCTGTGGCTTGATCCGTTGAAAGAGTAATAGGGATAGGCCAAAACAAATCATCCGCCATTTTCATATCATCACAAACACTCTGCCAGTCTGCTTTTGACATAAAGCCATCAAGGGGGGTAAATCCACCGATGCCCATCATAATCACATCACCCACTTCGCGCGATGTTATTTTGACTTGTGGTAACGTTGTAGCACGATCTAATTCATGCGCCAACGCATCGCCGTCAAGAAGAAGCGGTTTTAATTCACCACCGCCGTGGGGGTTTACTAAATTTGACATATTACTCTTCACTCCTAGTGTAAAATCCAAGCAGTTGCTATCGTTTTTATTATTTTTAACGGTTGACTACCCATTATTTTCGCACACCATACTCCCATTGAATTACCAAGTACAGAGTGTATTTTCTTTTTGACCCATAAAATTTACTTATAATAAATAATAGACTGACGCTGATAAATATCACACGTCAACATACATAATATAAAACAGACACTTAAAATTAAGGGGGCTGACAATGTTCTAGGCACTAATAAAATGTGTACTCCCGCGCATGACTACTTTTTAAGTAGCCTCAATAGCCTCAATAGCCTCAATAGCCTCAAATGTTCTATTTTTCACACCGCAATAAAAAATAATATTATTATATAATAATATGTTAATTCACATATGGCACTCAACGCGCTTGCATAGTATAGCCTAAAAGATACTATAGACACTCAATATCTTGCTCACTATGATGCCTTCTCATGACTATCAAACAACTTCCCTCACATCTCATTAATCAAATTGCAGCTGGCGAAGTCGTCGAGCGCCCTTCCTCCGTACTCAAAGAGTTAGCGGAAAATGCACTTGACGCCAATGCCACAAGCATCACTATTGATATCGAACAAGGTGGTATTAAACGTATTCGTATTCGTGATGATGGCTCAGGTATCCGACGTGAAGAATTAGCCTTGGCATTACGTCGTCATGCAACCAGTAAAATAGCCTGCCTTGAAGATCTTGAGCAGGTGCGCAGTTTAGGGTTTCGTGGTGAAGCATTACCTAGCATCGCTTCTGTATCACGTTTAAGTATTGATTCACGCACAAGAGACGCAGCCACAGCATGGCGGCTGGAAATATTAAAACATGAAGATGATACACAGGCGATTCCTTCAGCACATCCAGTGGGTACAACGATTGATGTACGTGATTTATTTTACAACATACCTGCACGACGCAAGTTCTTAAAAACAGAACGCACAGAATACAAACATATCGAAGAACTCGTGAAAAAAATTGCTTTGAGTCGTTTTGATGTCACTATTTCACTACGCCACAACCAAAAAACCACATTAGCATTACGTGCTGCACATGATCGCGAAGCTTCAGACAAACGTGTTGCGGAAATTTGTGGCCCTATTTTTATTGAGCAATCCCATTATATTGACCATGAAGCAGCAGGAATGAGACTATGGGGTTGGATTGGACTACCCAGCTTTTCACGCTCACAAGCTGATATGCAATATTTCTATGTTAACGGACGAATGATTAAAGATCGTATTGTCACTCATGCTGTCAAACAGTCATATACGGATGTGCTTTATCATGGTCGTCATCCAGCCTATGTGTTATTTCTTGAACTGCCCCCCGAAAAAGTAGATGTCAATGCCCATCCCACTAAGCAAGAGGTTCGTTTTAGAGATTCCCGACTGGTGCATGATTTTTTATATCGCACACTACACAAGACTATTGCTGATATAAGACCTAATAGTCAGCAAAAAGAACCCTTAACCATCAGCGCAACGACAGAACCACGCCCTGAAATGGCAGAAAAAAAACCATTGACAACAAATAATCCCCCTTTAAATCGTTACTCAGCAACTCACTCTCCCAGCAATACACACAAACATAATAGTGATTATTTACCCAAGCAGACCCGCCTTAATATTCCTGTAAAAGAACAGTTGTCACTTTATAAGCAGTTTTCTCAGCCTGCTCAATCTCCTTTTGAGACACCAACATCTTCAACATCAACTAGCCCTAGTACACCTGCCGCAACTTCCCTCCCTGTACAAGAAGATAGCGCTATTGATATACCCCCTTTAGGCTATGCCTTAGCACAATTACATGGCATTTATATACTGGCTGAAAATGCCAATGGCCTTGTCGTTGTGGATATGCATGCAGCTCATGAACGTATTACCTATGAGCATTTAAAAAACAGCCACCATGAGGATGTTATTCGCTCACAACCCTTACTCGTCCCACTGGCTATCGCTGTCAGTCAAAAAGAAGCAACAACGGCTGAAGAGCATGTTGAAACCTTTAAGTTGCTGGGTTTTGAGATCACCCGACTTGAAGCGGAAAAAATTGCTATTCGCGCTATCCCCACTTTATTAAGAGGCGCTGATATTGAGACGCTTACACGTGATGTATTAGCAGATCTCATTACTCATGGCTCATCTGAACGTATTAAAGGTGAAACTAATGCCATATTATCAACCATGGCCTGTCATAATTCCGTACGCGCTAACCATAAACTATCCATTACTGAAATGAATGCATTATTAAGGGATATGGAACACACCGATAGAAGTGGGCAATGCAACCATGGTCGCCCCACATGGACACAAATGAGCATTGCTCAACTTGACAAGCTTTTTATGCGAGGTCAATAAACATGTCACCACAAAATAACTTGCCACCCGCCATCTTTCTTATGGGTCCAACCAGCTCAGGCAAAACAGAACTTGCCATTGCGTTATTAAAGCACTTCCCTGTAGAACTGATCAATGTTGATTCTGCCCAAATCTATCAAGGGATGGATATTGGTACTGCTAAACCCGATGCAGCAACCCTAGAACACGCGCCCCATCGCTTACTTGACTTCTTAGACCCTTCTATTGCTTACTCAGCGGCTGATTTTAGAAAAGATGCCTTGAAAGAAATGCAGGAAATTACCGCAACAGGGAATATTCCTCTGTTAGTTGGTGGTACTTTTCTCTACTTTCGTGCCCTGCTTCATGGGCTTGCCAAACTACCGCAGGCAAACCCGACGATTCGAGCACGCTTAGATCAAGAAGCGAAAGAAAAAGGGTGGCATTTCCAACATCATTATTTAACCAAAATTGATCCTATCGCTGCTGAGCGCATTCATCCAAATGACACACAACGTATACAAAGAGCAATAGAGGTGTACGAAATAACAGGAAAACCATTAAGCACCCTCCAAAAAGAGAGCCAACACCATGCTTTACCATGGAATACCTTAAAGCTGGCTTTAATTCCCAATGATCGCGAACAACTAAAAATACGTATAAAAAATAGATTTGAGGCAATGTTACAACAAGGTTTCATTGATGAGGTAAAAAAGCTACACTGTCGGAATGACTTGCATATTGGCTTGCCAGCCATACGCTCTGTAGGTTATAGGCAGGTATGGGAACATTTAAATGGTGAAATTGACTTCAACGTTATGAAAGAACGTGCTATCGTCGCAACTAGGCAGCTGGCTAAACGTCAACTCACTTGGTTGTGCAG
>CAYNGN010000289.1:0-4384 GCA_964396615.1 uncultured Thiothrix sp.
TATGCGTACGATACGATGAATAAAGGGGCTTATTGCCGCTTTTTTAGGGGTAGCGCAATGCGATAACCTAATAAAAGTAAAGGCTTTTTACGGAAAGTATTATCATGAGTGATAATTTTTGGAGTTAGGGGTGCGCTTATTTGGCACTCTCGATATAATTCGTAACGCATTTGTCAGTCCTGTTAGTAAGTGGAATGATTGACGGTGAAGTCCTCGTTTTGCTGCTCGATACAGCGCTGCGGGGCACTTTCATAGTGTTTAGCTTCTCGGTTGGGAGTAAGCAACGTATTTAAAATAGTTTACATGAATACGAGCTGAATAATATAAGCTAGTTGGGCTAGGGTGTCAAAAGGTCTTGTTGGATTTGCTTGATAAGTATTCGGATCATTGCTTCCACGTTGCCCTATGTTATTATCGCTAATCATACCAACGATGGATAGCACCATGTCAAATAACGCCGTTCGTGTCGCCTCTCTGGAACTGCACAATTTTCGTGGGTTTAAAACCCTTAAACTTGCCTTTAGTGATAAACCTATTGTGGTTTTTTTTGGCGAAAATGGGGCTGGGAAATCAACGGTTTTGGAAGCAATTAATTTTGCTTTAGCGAATACGGTTGCTTTTCTCTTAAATGGCAAAGGAGGCAAAGAGCCTTTTTCTCCCATGATTGAGTATGATGCGATTGGTCATGATGGAAAAAAAGCAACGATTTTATTTCGCTTAGAAGCTTATAGTGAAATATTTACTATTGATTATAACTGTTCAGAATCTGGTTGGTTTTCTGATGGGGATCTTCAGGTATTAATTCCATCTCCTTCAGAATTTATGCCTGATGATCCTGCAAGCATTATACGGCAAACAAAAAAATTAGTTGATCATCTGAAAATCCATTTTTCAGAGAAAAGCTTACCCTTATTCCTTTATTATTCAGCCAATCGTTTTGTAAATCCATCCTCTAAATTTGACCCTTTAGCCAGAGTAATGGAACAAAATGCTTACAAAGATGCTTTTCAAGCAACGACTCATTTTAACGATTTTTTCAATTGGTATAAGCTCTTAGAAGACCGGGAAAATGAAGAAAAAAGCCGTATTCTGGCTGAAATACTGAATAACAATAAATCTATTGAAGATTATCAAGGCAAGGAATTAAAAACGCGGCTTAATTTTATCCGTAAGGCCATTTATTGTTTTATTCCTTATCTTGATAACATTCGTGTGAATCGTATCGACTCGCATAAAATTAAGGTTTTAGTGCAAAAAAACCAGCAGGAATACGATCTACAGCAGCTTTCCCAAGGTGAAAAAATGCTACTCGCTCTGGTGGGTGATATAGCGTTACGCTTAGTGATTCTTAATCCTAAAGCCGCTGATCCCTTGGCTGGATCAGGGGTTATTCTTATTGATGAAATTGATCTCCATTTACATCCCATTTGGCAACGCCGTATTTTGAATAACCTGTATCGTACCTTTCCAAATTGTCAGTTTATTGTCACGACCCATTCGCCGCAGGTATTGGGTGAAACCAATGAAGCGGATGTTTTTTTCCTTAGTCGTAATGCCAATGATGAGTTAGAGGTTGAAAAAACAGAGTATATTTATGGCAAGAACAGTGATGATATTTTAGAATATTTTATGGGAACATCATCACGAAATAAGACCATCCGCAAGAGATTAAATAGTTTGTTAGATAGCATACAAGACGGTCATTTACAGGAAGCTGAAAGCCAACTAACGGTATTAGAGGAAACATTAGGTATTAATGATATTGAGTTGATGAAAGCACGCTTGCTGTTGAAAAAAATGAGAATACGTCATGCAAAAAATAAACAAAAATCATGAGTCATCAGCAGCAAAAGCGTTGTCTCAATGGAAAAAGAAATATCCTACTCAAACATACAATGATTTGGGAGAGACTGAAAAAGGTAGAGCATTAAGACGTGATATTCGTGAGGCACTTATTGCTGAACAGTACTGTTTATGTGCCTATTGTACGATGCGGATAACGTTAGAGAGTAGTCATAATGAACATGTTATTCCCAAAGGAGGCGGATGTGCACAACCAAATAAACAATTGGATTATGCTAATTTAGTGGCTGCTTGCGAAAAAGGAGGCTGTCGATGTGCTCAGAAAAAAAGCTCACAATGTATTGCCTTAACACCGTGCATGAAAGCGTGTGAAACAGAGCTAGAATTTAGATGGAATGGTGAGGTTCGTGGGAAAACGTCAGAAGCTAAAGAGGCAATTGTAATACTTGGATTAAATGAGCACTATCTTGTAAGACTTAGGAGAAGATATTGTATTGATGCAATGTTATCACATGGTGTTAATAAATTTGATTTAGAGGATGATGACCTATTGCAACTTTTAAGGGAGGAGCTTGTACAGCAAGATAATGCTTGCTTAACCGCCTTCTCTCCTGTCTTAATCAATATTTTGGATGGTTTTTGAGTGTTAATAGACAGCCATTAATACAAGACCCACTCAAACCCCAAACGGTTTATTGCCCTTGCTTGGCATTCTTAGCGTTGGTTTTATTCATATCCCTTAAAATACGCGCGACAATCGGCCCACACACATCACCGCCATAATCATGCCCACGAATATAAGTATGTGAAACCATACAAGCAAAGGCAACATCAGGCGTACCGTCATCCGTTTCATGCCAGCCTGTAAACCATGCCGAATAATAACGTTGACGCTTGGCGCGTTTGCCTCGGCCTGTGGCGACTTGTGCCGTCCCTGTTTTGCCATAAACCTGACAGCCACCTTGTGGATAATAACGCGCAAAGGCGCGTCTTGCCGTGCCCACTTCAGGCACGGCTTTCATTCCTGTACGCAGTAAGTCGATATTATCAGGGGCGAGTTTGAGTGAATCGGGCGCGTCTAAGCGTTTGCCCGCCCATGCTTGTAACACATAAGGCTGGGGTAAATAGCCCGTTGCCACCGTTGCGGCAACCCGTGCCATTTGTAACGGTGTTGCCGTTACTCCTTGACCAAAACTATTTTGGCTTAAGCGTTGTAAGGCATCGCCCGTAGCATAGCGGCTATTGGCATAGGTTTTTAAGGTTAAATTGCCCGTAAAGCCTGTCAATACTGAGCCTCTGCCTTTATGTCGGGTGAGTTTGCCTAATGGGTTTAACGGCGAACCTACTTGTGCTAATGCCAGTTTTGTACCAAAACCAAGGCGATCTGCCATGGCGACTAAGTGTGTTTCTTTGCCGCCTGATGCCAGATTATCTTCATCCATCATCACGGCTAAACGCGCAAACCAAATATTCAATGAATCCCGCACCGCTTCGGATAACCCTAAATGTTTACTGGTTTTCCGTTTACCACATTTTGGGTTACGCAAGCGTGGATAAACCATTTTCTTATTCACATCACGATGTGGCATTGAGCCGAGTAACGACGCATTGCCTGCATTTTTGACCTTAGAAGTCGGCGAGCCAACACGCTCATCACCATCAGGGTCGTAGCTGGAGCGGGTGACTGCCAAGCGTGTTAGTGCAAAATACTCTTTAGAATTTAAACCACGAACAAGACGATCAACGGTGTCGTTACCTTCTTCCGCTGCTTGTAATGCGGCAAGAGACGTGACCATTTTAAAGGTTGAACCTGGGGTATTATTGCTATCCAAGCCTTGCCATGCTGCCACGCCAAAGGGATCAAGGGTGGGGTATAATTTAGAAAATGATAAACGATCCCAACGATGCACATCCGCAGGTGGATTTGGGTAATTCGCGGCTGCCAGCACAGCACCCGTTTTAGGATTAATGAACACTACAGCAGCACGACGTTGTTTATTAAACACCCCTTTCGGATCGACCTGTTGTTGCAGTTCTTGCTGCAAATGTTTATACGCCAGCTTTTGTACATCGGCATTGAGGGTTAAACGTACTTCAGTATTATTTTTTCCCAGCTTGCTACGTGCGACCATCCCCGCCAATGCCAGCCGATCACTGCTGTCATAACCAATCAACGATAATAAGCCATAGTCACGGGTAAACTGCGTCGGATAATTTTGCAACGAATCAAATAACACGGTGCCATCCGCCATCGCTAGTTTAAAACGAAATTGCTCTCGGCTATGGGCGACCACATTGCGCCTATATTCAAATACGGGCTGCCATGCAACCTGATGATTTTGATAGGCACTTGTATCGTTGGCTTTTCGCTTCAAATGAATTGGCAACCCATCGACTTTAAGCGTGCTATTTAAAGCAGGCTTAATCGGCAATACAAGCTGATAATTGCGATTGGCTGCCAAGGTTAAGCGAATGCGATACACATCTGCATCAGGTGTGGCACGAGAGACGGTATTGCATTGTGTTTTGCCTTGCTCAAACTGACACGCTTGCAAGCGAACGGTCGCTTGGCGTGCTAATG
>CAYNGN010000290.1:0-4096 GCA_964396615.1 uncultured Thiothrix sp.
GACGGTCAGTTCCGTCGGAGGAACGTAATAACAAAATTTCTTTGACCTGATGAAACGGCATAAAGCGTGTTATCAGGTTGTCATGAAGTCTTGCTAATATGTTCCGAGCAGCGTTGTGGTCAGCTTGCATAACATCCCCGTTTGCACAGTAAAATCTATCCCCAACACGCTTACCTTGCAGTAAGCCGTTAGTGGAGTCCATTTGCGATGTGTAGGCACAATTGACCGCTCTAGATGAGCCTTCCGCTGTTGTGACACAGATTCAAGCGCTTCGGATAAAATACCTTTTGCCCATGAACTCATGTGTCTATTAAACGTCTTCCATGGTCTTTTCTTCACGATGGGAGACATTAAATCTTCAGCAACAATAACATTGGCTTTATCAACAATGCTATGAGCTGCTTTGAAAGCAATAGTTCTCAATTGCTTTTTTGTTTTGTCCTGTCTTTTTTCACATTTTATCCGACCTAAGTTATTATTTTTTATACGGTCGGCTTTTGCTTGATTCCCTTTTTTACGATGCTTTTTTTCTAAGGCATGGAGTTTATTTCTTGCCTCACCTGTTTTTCTAACCTTATTGCTATAATTCGTCATGACTTTACCAAAACCCTTGCCATGAAAATCACCGTTTGAATCCGTGAAGGCTTTTCGCTGCTTCTTTGTAAGCCAGAATATCATTGACAACATCTTTCGTTGTTTCTGCTCTGATGGTTCCATCCAATGGAAGTGCTGAATAAATGCCAAGTGCTGTGATTTGCTTTCTAATCGCACTTGAGGATAAGCCAACCGTCCCTAATCCACCCAATCGACGCCAAATATCAGCGCGAAGAAAAGCAGCCTGAGCCATTAAAGGTAACAGGGTTTTATTCATTTCAGCGTGTAGAATTCGAGTGACTTTCATTGGCTTCCAGTGCCTTTTTTAGTGCTTTTTTATAACGCCTTAATCCATATAATCGACATGAAAAGGTGTGAATAATTGACAGTAAATCTTCGACCATTTCTTTTTCAGGAGAGAGACTTTCTTGGTTAATGACCTCCAACCGACACCCATTAACATCACAAAGATGCTGGAAATAGTCAAAACCAAAGCGGGATAAGCGATCTTTATGTGCAATAATGAGTCTTGATACCTCACCTTTAGAGACGCTATCCATCAGTTTGAGGAATTTTTTCCGTTTGAAATTCATTCCTCCGCCTATTTCTTTGATTAATTCATCAATGGAAATGCCAGCATGAAGACAATACGTTTCCATCGCTTTCATTTGAGACTCAAGATCATCTTTCTGTCCATAGGATGATACACGACAATAAATAATCGTTTTTCTAGCGGATAAAGGTGTTTTATTCAGTAAGCATCTCACATCAGACTCATCATAATACCGATGGCCTGACTTTCTCTTTTTTGCTGGAAATTCACCTGTCTTATCCCATCGTCTTAATGTAGAGGGAGAAACATTAACCTTTTTTGCGAATTCACTGATGCTGTATATGCTGTCCATTTAATGCATTATAGCTAACTATAGTTAAAAATCAAGTAACAGTTGGTAGCTCCTATTACTCTATAGATGTTCAGACATTCAGCCTGCTAGGAAAAGCAGATTGTTCGGCTATTTGTTTGAAACGATCAAAAGCGACATACCCTCGATCAGCAATATAAGTCACACCTTCTTCAAGTAATTCACGTAGCATTTCCTTACACTATTGGTTATAAACAGAAGTTTTATTGTTTAGCGCTATAGACTTTCACTTATTAAATTTCCCACTAACGAACACAGTGAATGTCATGGATTATTTCTGTCTAGGTGTTTTAGCGGTAATATCTGTTATGCATCTGAATTCACTTAACCAAGGAAACCATTATGAGTAGAAAATTAGTTAGTTTCGACTGGGCAATGAAGAAAATTTTACGCCAAAAAGCGAACTTCGGCATTTTGGAAGGTTTTTTAACCGAACTGCTGAAATTTGACATTCAGATTGAAGAGATTCTCGAAAGTGAAGCCAATCAGGAAACCGAAGACGATAAATTTAATCGTGTTGATTTATTAGCGAAAAATGAAAACAATGAATTGATTCTAATCGAAGTGCAGCACCGTAGTGAAATCGACTACTTTCATCGTATGTTGTATGGCGCATCCAAGTTAATTACAGAGTATATTAAAAAAGGTAAAGATTATCGTGCGGTAAAAAAAGTCTATTCGGTCAATATTGTTTACTTTGAATTAGGTCAAGGTGATGATTATATCTATTACGGCAATACAGAGTTTCGTGGTTTGCATCAATCACAGGAGATCCTTCGCCCTTCTGTCAGCCAACAAAAGACTTTTTCTATCGACAATCTTTATGAAATTTACCCTGAGTATTTTGTCATTCGTGTGAATAATTTTAATGATAATGCCAAAAATAGCTTGGATGAATGGATATATTTTCTGAAAAATGAGGAAATCAAAGATAATTTTGTGGCAAAAGGTTTAGACGAAGCCAAAGAAACGCTAGACATGATCAAGCTAGGCGACGTTGATAGAGCTATTTATAAACGGCGCGAGGAGAATAAAATGTATCAAGAGTCGTTACTTTATACCGCAAAGCTTGAGGGAGAAAGAAAAGGAACAAGAAAAAGAGAGCTTGAAATTGCCAAAACATCGCTAGAACAAAATATTGATATGGCAACCATTGCCTTGATTACAGGTTTGAGTATTGAGGTGATTGAACAACTCAAGAAAGGCGATCATTAATACTCATTCACTGCATTTTTTTGTCTCTTTGTAACCGTAATACGTTCAAACAGCAATGATATAAATAAGTTACCGAAATGGTCGATTTTACCGACCATGATGCCACTTAAACAATCAATTTAAACCTCTTGGGGCTTGCCAGACAACGTTTTCACCATAGCCGATTACGTTAACAATATGGGGTAAAGAAAGGTTAAGGGTCATACTATTGATAACGGGTGATTATGCACTTTTTTAAAAATAAATGTGTCATATTGCTTGTTTCCACGCTCCAACATCACAAACGCAACGTGGGAGCGTTAGAATACTACAATAATCATTTAGCAATCCTTGCATAACCAAAGAGTTATCAAATCATGAAAAAACGTGTGTTATACAGTGTCGCTAATTATGCAGAAATTGTACGTGATAATGGCTATTACGTTGATAAAACAGACTACATTAACAAACTTTAACGGGTGAACAATCCTGTCTTTCTTCGTCCACGACGTTTTGGTAAATCATTATTTTGCTCGCTGCAACAGTACTATTATGATCTCAATTATGCCGATCAGTTTGATACCATTCGCTATGATGATGTAATGCTGGAAGAGAAATTCAATATGCGGCGTATTTTTATTGCGTATTTTAATGAAATTCATCATATTGATGTCTCCACACGGCATACGGAATATATGCAAGCCTTTTCTAACCAGCCTGTATTAGAACCGTTATTTTCAGGCTATTGGTAACACTATGTTTCTCAATTACCCGAAACGATTTTTCATCAAGTGAATGAGAATTTCTATCGTACGACGTTTTATGAATTATGTAGCCGCTATTTATCGCCTTGGTTTACATGGCACGTTGAACGTTCCTATCCACAAGGACGGAGTGATCTGGAATTTGTCGGCAAATACCATGAAATCTATGCAGGGCTGCGCTGGATGATTGAATTTAAATACTATTCTAATACGCAGTTTAATAAGCTGCATACGCGTATTGAGGATTTTCAATTGCGCGAGCAGGATACGCAGCAAATCGCGGGATAAGTGGAAGGCTTGAAAGCAGAATATCCTGAAGCGAAGATTTCGCAGTATGTGATTTATTATTTTGGTAATCAGGGGTTTCGGGTATTTGCAGTTTGAAGTGAAAAATAATCGTCACTCTTAATCATTTTGTTTAAAGGCTCAGGGATTAATACTACGGGGATCGGGAGTTGGCGGGAATTAAGACGTGATTGATTGACTCGTATTGGTAGCCCGCAGCTTATTTGTAGAATGCGGGCTATTGGTAAGTTTAGCTAAAATATTGAAACCATTATTTTTAGCTATTTAACATTATTAGCACTCGCTTCTTTCCTCGCCCTAAGCCTCGCAGCAGAG
>CAYNGN010000290.1:4118-4363 GCA_964396615.1 uncultured Thiothrix sp.
CCTCCATTTCATCTGCAGCGGGTTTTTGTGCCTTCCTAATTGATAGAAGTGTTTCTGAGGCTATAGCATAATGGTTAGCATTCGGAACTCTATTTATCATTGGTTATATCCTTGTTCATGGCTATAAAGGTCAACAGAGCCTACCTTTTCTCTGATTTTGAAACAAGTAACCTTACTGAAAAATTTTTCCCCAACTTAAAATACCTCCACAAAAAGGCTCTCTGGTTTTTCCCGTGGGAACGATT
>CAYNGN010000291.1:0-2307 GCA_964396615.1 uncultured Thiothrix sp.
ACAAGAACTGCAGTAATAAGCCCACGAATACCACCACCATCAAAGGTGAATAAATTATGTTTTATCATATATACCCTATGTTTAATTGTATGTTTAGCTGTTTTAGCAGAATCCATTAACTTGGACTATTTTAGTGCATTTTCATTAATAATGACTAATTTCCGTGCAATATTTATTTCAAATACCCATAAAAAAATAATAAGGGCGAATCTTAGTAGGCTGGATTGCTAACCAATAAATGAAGAATGTCTATTTTTCATATTGGTATGTATATTGCATAACAAAATACTAATATACGAATCAAAAAGGATCTAAACAATGTCAGAAAAATTAAATATCTTTAATCTAGGTAAGCAAAATATCCGTATTTTGCATTATACCTGGTTCGCCTTTTTTATGACTTTTGTCGTCTGGCTAGGCTTAGGGCCGATGATGCCTTTTATTAAAGAAACCTTGGGTCTTACTGATCAACAAGCCAAAGTCCTATTAATACTAAACGTTGGCATGACCATACCTGCCCGTATTGTTGTCGGAATGCTGGTCGATAAACTTGGTCCTAAAATTATGTATACCAGTATCTTGGTACTGGGTGGTTCAATTAGCATTGCCTTTGCATGGGCAGATAGTTATGAAACCTTAGCCATTTTACGTTTCCTATCAGGCTTTATTGGTGCAGGCTTTGTTGTTGGCATTCGGATGATTAGTGAATGGTTCCCTGCTAGACAAACAGGTCTTGCTCAAGGTATTTATGGCGGCTGGGGTAACTTTGGTTCTGCGGGTGCAGCAATGAGCTTGCCATTTATTGCAACGAGCTTTAATGATTCGGGTGATGGCTGGCGCTATGCCATCACCTTTGCCAGTATGATGGCCATTGCTTATGGTTCACTGTATTACTTTATTGTTAGCAATACACCCAAAGGCTCTACTTATTTTAAGCCGAAAAAAACAGGGGCAATGGAAGTCACTAGTGGTTTTGATTTAGCCCTTTATATATTAATGAATATTCCCCTTTTCCTCGCTTTAGCAGTGCTGACGTGGAAGCTCTCAAAAATGGGACTGATTAATGAAATAGCAACTTATAGCATTTATGCCATACTGATGATGATTTATGCCGTACAAGTTTGGACAATATGGCAAGTCAACGCACATATATTAAAAAAACCGATCCCTGAAATACAACGTTACCCCTTTAAACAAGTGGCCATTTTAGATTGGGCGTATTTAGTGACTTTTGGTACCGAATTAGCAGTAGTGTCAATGTTAGCGATGTTTTACGTTTCTTGGTTTGAGCTACCTAATGTAACCGCTGCTTTATTGGCAGGCATTTATCCCTTTATTAACTTATTTGCCCGTCCTGGGGGCGGTTGGATTAGTGATAAAATAGGTCGAAAATCAACCTTAATAATTGCTTTTTCAGGAATTACTGCCAGCTTCTTATTACTGAGTTTTGTCAGTAAAGAATGGTCGGTTTATCTGGTTGCAGGCATTACGATTATTGCGGGTATTTTCTCACAAGCAGGTTCTGGCGCAGTGTATGCGATGGTGCCATTGATTCAGCGTCGCATGACAGGACAAATTGCTGGCATGGCAGGCGCATTTGGTAATGTAGGCGCGGTCATTTTCCTTACGGTGAATTCACTGGTGGATTATAATCAGTTCTTCTTATTTATTGCTATTGTTGCTGCTCTTGTCTTCGGTTTGATTTTAATTTTCCTTGAAGAACCTAAAGGACAAATGGCTGAGGTGTTAGCGGATGGAACCGTTGAGATGATTGATGTGAAATAATCAAAATAGGATCAACAAGAACGCTTGTAGATCCTACTCATATTAATAGGAATTTTTCAAGTGAAGAATAATAACAATAAAATCACCAGCAACTCAATCCCTGCCAATACCTGCCAAAACGCTAATGGATTACGTTGCAGCCATGGGCGTTCATCTGCCACCCTTAAACGCTCACTTGGTTTACTCAAATCATAAGTAAACTCAGATAATAAAGCATAACGTTTTTCAGGGTTTGGATGTGTTGCTTTCTTTAACGCACCATCAATCCAATCAGGTACAGTGGGATTATAGAGTTTGGCGGGGTGATAGTTAAATTTCTTCTTCTCTGCTTTAAGTGGATCAATCTCGCCATAGGGCAATTTCCCTGTGAGCATTTGATAAGTAATGACTCCTAAGGAGTAAATATCAGAACGGGATGTTCCTGCTTCGCCTTTAAAATATTCGGGTGCAGAATAATTTGCGGTACCGACAATTTGCGTATGTTCCAATACTGACTGTATTTCTGCCAAACCCGCTATTTTT
>CAYNGN010000291.1:2323-4335 GCA_964396615.1 uncultured Thiothrix sp.
CAAGAATTTTCAGCGTATTATTTCGATCAATAATGATGTTATCAGGCTTCAAGTCCTGATGAATCGTTTCCATTCGATGCATAACACGTAAGCCTTTAGCAATCTGCGCTACCGTCCCTCTAACCTGTATTAAGGTCGGCTTAGGGTTATCCAACATCCATTGTGCAAGAGTTTGACCGTGTATATATTCCACCACTGTATATAAAAAAGTGCGTTTGCGATCAGCGGTAGAAGTCTTAATTAAATGTTCAGAATTCAGCCGCTTCCCTACCCATTCCTCATGCAAAAAACGCTCAATATAACCAAGGTCATCGATAAAATTAACCGAAGGGGTTTTAATCACCACCTTTCTCACAGGATCAGACAACGTATCTTCGGCAAGGTAAACCTGACTGCGTGAGGAGGCAACTAATTCACGAATGATCTTATAGCCATCCATAACATTGCCACCTTGTAAGTCAGGTGGAAAAGGGAGTTTAGTGAGTTTTTCATAGAGCTCATCTTTATCCTCTTCTGGCAACGTATCAATACGCACCAATTGACAGGTAATATTATCGTCACTTTTATTAGCACTGGCTTGCTCACAGATACGGTGAGCCGCCTGCTTTAAATCTTTTTCATTATCAATAACTAATGCTTTTAACATACGATCATCAATAAAATCATGCACGCCATCAGTACTTAAAAAGTAAACATCCCCTGCTTCGATTGGCAGTGTTTTATAGTCAATATTAAGATGAATATCAACGCCTAAAGCACGACTTAAATACTCTTTATCATCACTAACCCAAATACGATGATCTTGTGTTAGTTGTTCAAACTCTCCTTCACGCAAGCGATAAACACGACTATCGCCAATATGGAATAAGTGTAATGTTTGCGACTTGAGTACCATCGCACTAAACGTTGTCACCATGCCTTTAGCAGAATCGAATTTCTTCTGCCCTTGGCTATAAAGCCATGTATTCATCGCTGACATGATTTTACTCACCGCCTTTTTAACTGACCACGCATCAGGCGTACTGTAATAGTCGCTTAAAAACATCCGCACACTCATTTGGCTGGCTTCTTTACCTCCCTCACTTCCACTCATTCCATCAGCAATCGCAATCGCAATCCCTTTGTTTTTTAATGAATCCCCTTCTGGAACCAATACACCAAAAAAATCCTCATTTTCTTCCTTAATGCCTGCATCAGAATACTGTCCCAAGCTTATTGTTAACGTTTCACTCATTAGAATTCCTTAGTTTAATAGGGGCAAAGCATTGTAAACACGAGCAAGGTTAGCCGTAAAGCTTCTTTGTTAAGCCCTGTTTTAGTGCATAAAAACGCTCAATGTTGAGACACTGCTAAAAAAATATTAATAAGAGGCGTATTACTCAACATTATTCAATGCTAATTTGGGTAAGATTCACACACAACACACCATAGATAAAGATGTTACTCCCTAAGCAACTAGTCATATTAGAAAATTACTATATAATGAAATTATTTTTCATAAGCCAGTAAAAACTGGCACAAAAATTGCATATTAAACTTATTTATAAGCATAAACCCATGCTAATTATTTAACACGAATTCGGGAGAACACGGAATGAAACAGAACTTGATCTTAATCGGTAATGGTATGGCAGGGATGCGCTGTATTGAAGAGCTGCTCAAACTAGAACCTGAAAAATATAACATTACTGTTTTTGGTGAAGAACCTTACGGTAACTACAATCGTATTATGCTTTCTCCCGTATTAGCCGATGAAAAAACCATTGATGAAATCATGCTCAATGATGAGCAATGGTATGTTGATAACAACATTACCTTGCTAAAAGGCAATAAAGTGGTGGATATCCAGCGTGCAAAAAAACAGGTCGTTGCTGAAGATGGTACCGCTTTGCCTTATGACCGTTTAATTATTGCCACAGGCTCGACTTCGTTTATGTTGCCGCTCCTTGGTGCTGATAAATATGGCGTGATTGGTTTTCGTGACATTCATGATGTGGATGTCATGCTTGAAG
>CAYNGN010000292.1:0-4313 GCA_964396615.1 uncultured Thiothrix sp.
GAATTTAGGACTAAAACCAGTAATGGGCAAGAATTAATGCAATATGCGCGCCCACTTGAAAGCGTTACTAATGTCGCCATTTCAGGCACACGACACAATCAACCTTGGACGAATTATCAAACACGGGATCAGTTTAAAGCAACACGCCTACATGATGGTGACATCATTCGTTTCACGAGTGATGCGCAAGCAAAAGATATTGATATCACCATTGAAGGTAGTCACTTAGGCAATTCCTACTACGCGGTAAAAAAAGGGGCTCGATTACAAGAACTCTTAGACTATGTTGCTGTTGACCAACAGGATGCTGATATTCACAATATTTATATTAAACGCAAAAAAATTGCCATACAACAACGCGAAAACCTCGAAAAATCACTCCAGCGTCTAGAGCGTAGCGTGTTAACAGCGCCAGCAAGCTCTGATGGCGAAGCGGCTATTCGGGCTAAAGAAGCCGAACTCATCCTAAAATTTATTGCTAATGCAAAGAACGTTAAGCCTGAAGGAAGAGTGATTGTCAGTAATCATGGCAAGGTAAGTAATATAAGACTAGAAGATGGTGATGTAGTGGTTATTCCACAGCTCAGTGATGTTGTTACTATTGATGGTGAAGTGCAAATACCTCAAGCCGTTGCCTATGCTAGAAATGCGAGTTTACTGGATTATATTGGTAACACTGGCGGCTTTACCGAACGTGCTGACCATAAACGCATTATTATCCAGCGACCTAATGGTCAGATTTTGATGGGGGATAAATTAACCGTCCAACCTGGAGATAAAATTGTTGTTTTTCCTAAAATTGACTCTAAAAATATGCAATTTACTAAAGATTTAACCCAAATCATTTACCAAATTGCATTGGGCGCAACAATTGCTCTCTGAATATCACCTAGATTTTGGGCAAAACCATTTAGTAAATTTATAATGAGTGATTATCATACAGTTACTATTTTCTGCTATAGTTTATAGCTAGTCAGAACCTCTATATCATTAGGCTACATGTTTCATACTTCACAACGATCATTGGATAGGAATTAATTTAATACCATGAATGAAGATACCTCCTCATTTCTACTGACCACAGTAGGCGCACCCTTTGCTATTGGCATGGCTGTCGGTTTTTTTGCTAAGAAAGCGCTAAAAATTGCCTTATTTCTTGCAGGAGCTGCAATTGTTGCGCTCTTTGTTTCTGAATATTATGGCTACGGCGGTATAGATGACGAAAGCCTGAAAAACATGGCAACAACTGCCACAAATGGAGCTAAACAATCAGGCGATTTTTTAATGGACAGACTGTCTCATATCGGTGGAAAAGGATTGAGTGCTGTTGCTGGATTCTTAGCAGGTTTAAAGTTAGGATGATAGAAAAAACCTAAAAGCACATTATTATCATGCTTTTAGGTATATTTCACCTCTCATTGCAACAAACAAATAATCAAATCACTTAGAAAACTTATAAAAATTCACCTCAAGATAAGCTGCAATAGCGGCCATATCTTCATCAAATAACCCAGAACCTATATTTGCATCACAAGCCTTAACCTGAGTGAGTAAAGCATCTGCTGACGTTATCTTACTCTCAGCACGCGTATACATTTCAGTCTGATGACAACTTGAACAATGCGTTTTTACTAGTTTTTCACCTGTTGCCAATTTCGCGTTCGACGCTGGATCAACGATAACCTCTTTTTTCGTTTGATCAATAGTTGGTGTACTTTCCGTTGTTTTTTCTGTTGCACTCACTATTTTTTCACTATCCGCTTTTTTGTCGCCGCCACAAGCAAGTAACATGGCTGATGTTATACTAAAAAAAATCAAATAAATAAACGTTTTCATTTCTCCCTCCATAAATAGCAATAAAGCTGTTGTAATTTACCAAACCTTTTATACAGCACCGCCATAGAGAGCGCAAAACAAATCTAGTGGCAAACAAATCAGCAGAAAATAAGTTTGCTATACTGTTTTTTCTATTCACGAACGGGCAATCTCTCTACTCTCATGAATCACATGACTAAAAAAAAAATACTCGTTGTTGATGATGATCCTCATATTCGTGAAGTCATCCAGTTTGCACTAGAAAAAGCCAATATGAAGGTTGTTATTGCTAACAATGGCAATAAGGCATTAGGACAACTCAAACAACACACATGCGACCTTATCATACTCGATATTAATATGCCTGAAATGGACGGTCTTGCCTGTTGCCGCGAAATACGCAAAACATCTGATATTCCTATTCTCTTCCTCTCATCACGAGATGATGAAATAGATCGTATTTTAGGACTCGAAATAGGGGGCGATGATTATGTCACCAAACCGTTTAGCCCAAGAGAACTAGTGGCACGTATTAATGCAATTTTAAAACGTGTCCAATATTCCATCCCTACTCCTAACAATAAATCGCTGTTAATACAGGGCGCGATTACCCCTTAACCTCCATGCAAGGTGCCTTAGAATTACTACAAGAACACAGTGATGAAATGTCGATTGAACAACGTAATCGTTTTATCAATAATCTATTACTCGATGCTCCAGTTTTTAATTTTAGATTTTTCTTGACATATTAATTCATTAAAATTCAATAACTTATGTTTTACCTTCAAAATAACTAGAACATATAATGCTTCAAGTATTACACTTTTTTCTAAAAACGAAAAAATGTAAGTTATTGTTTTTATAGAAATTAATTTTAAGAAACTTAAAAAAATATTTAGATAAATAAGTCAAGAGCTAAAAACTGGAGCATCGAGTATTAGCCGATACTGAACGGATGAAGCGTTTAATGAATCGCCTCCTTGAACTTGCTCGCGCAGACTCATTACAAACGTCACAACAAACCACTGTCGTGTTACCTCTATTAAACAAGCTAACAGCACACTATAAAAATCAAGGCTTAACACTAACACTCACCACAAAAACACACGCAACCAGCGATAAAACCCGTAAAATTCGTGTAAAAATAGCCGAAGAAGCTTTTGAAAGTATCTTGCATAATCTGCTCAACAATAGCCTACAACATGGTGCAACGACGGTAAAAATCACCCTCAATATAACTAACAAAAAGCATCTCTACCTTGACCTACAAGATAATGGCGAAGGTATCTCAATTGCCAATCAAGCCAATATATTTACTCCTTTTTTCACCACCAAAAGAGAAACAGGTGGCACAGGACTAGGACTTGATATTGTCACCTCATTACTCAAGGTATGGCATGGCAGTATTCGCTTAGAAAAATCAACGATGGGAGCCTTATTTTGTCTAAAACTTACACTCGTATAAATAGTTTCTCAAAGAGCTAAATATTTATTTTTTTAACATTTCAGCCACCGTATCCTCAGTTTTAGCTATCACCTTCTTTGCTGCGTTCCAACTTTCTTGCAAATCATCTTCAGAAGTATCAACGGCCTCTTTTGTTTTATCCCCCAAATTATTCAACATTTGTTGAATCTCCTCTAACTCCTCCATTACCTTAAGCTTTACTCCCACTACTTTCATTTTCACTGCATCTATATCACTTTCTTCAATATTTTCTTTTGCTGATTGTGCCACAGACATAATCATTTTTTTTTGCTCTTCTAGCTCTTCTATGATCGCTGCTAAATTAAAACGCTCTTTCATGATATCAATCCTTAGTTGCCTCAATTCTAGAATATATTCATGCTCCTAAGCATAGCTCATTTATTATTTTTTATAACAAGACTTTCTCAATAAAGTCAGGCTTAACCATTGTCCCAGCAACACCCTCATTAATACTCTCAGCAAACCAAAATTGCATGGGATGCTCAAAGCCAATACCATGCATATAGTTGTACAATGCTTTTCTTAATCCTTCACCCAATAAATCATGATCAATGGCACTTCCATTAACCAAACAATCACTATAATCAATATCATTCGTTGCAAAACGAATCTTTTTGTGTGGATGTAAGGTAATTTTATATTCATCAGGCTGCATCCCTACAGGGCTATGAACAGTCGCGGTAAAGCGATGCCAGTAAGCTGACTGAAAACAACCATGCAGCATTAATTGACGTACAATCTCCAATGAATCAACCGTTTCCTGTGTGGTTTGTGTTGGAAAACCATACATAAGATACGCATGCACCAAAATCCCCGCATCAGCAAAACTACGCGTTACCCGTGCAACTTGTACAATATCCACGCCTTTTTTAATCAGCTTTAATAAACGATCAGAAGCCACCTCAAGCCCACCACTAATCGCCACACACCCCGAATCAGCCAACAACTGGCATTTGTCTGGCGTAAACGTCTTCTCAAAACGAATATTACCCCACCATGTAATCACTAACTC
>CAYNGN010000293.1:0-4307 GCA_964396615.1 uncultured Thiothrix sp.
TAAATCAGCAGGAACTCACTACGCTCAAACATGCTTCTGATTAAAAAATAACGCACATGACTTGCTTCTAATCTGTGAATACAATTATATGACTCTCTAATATAAAACAAAATTAACCACAAAATCACATATTAGGTGTAGCAACATGCATCGTAAAAACACGCCTTAGTCGTCTATCAGAGCCTGTAGCTGCAGTATTATCTTTGGTAAAAGTATGCCGTACACTTGAATAACTGTATGAATTCGTATCAGGAGAAATATTATCATCGGTACTCGCAAGTAATAACGTAATCCCCACATTGCGCACCATAGGCCATTGGTTATTTGTTGTTATAGAACTCGCTGTGCCATAGCTATCAACATTTTCATCCGCATTCGTATCAAGACCATACACAATCTGCATATTTTCTACATTAGAAATCAGCTCCTTCGTATCAAAAACGGGCGCAACAGGCCCAGATCGAAGCAACCGACCTTCAAAGAGTGCAGCACGACCATTACCACCTGTTGATAAAAAATAGATAAGAGATTCTAACGTCCCTGCTTGGGCATCTGTACCAAAAATATTAACCAATGTTGCCGTATTACCAGGTAGTGGAGCAGCACCAACTGAAATAATTAGATCACTTTGACCCACGGTTGTTGTATCGACTAACATTGCTTGAAAAATAGATGCTCTATCTTGATCTGTTGCAATCACAATATCACCTACAGAAAAACCACCATTACTATTAACTGACATAGCAGCTGCAGATGATGTACTTACCAAGCCAACAATATTGATCATTGATTTCAATAACAACACATCGGTATTCGCAATAATAGTAGAAAGACCTGCCTGTGTTGTTGTCACATTATCAAAACCATAAACTGGAAAAGCCAAATTCCAACGACTATCTGTTGGTAAACCTAACGTATTTTCCAACCCTGAACTCAATGCTGCATAAAAACCAGAATAGCCTGCATTTTGAATTTTAGTCGATAATCTATCAATTAAAAATCGTCCATTTTTTTGCACTTCGGATATACTATTTTGCAAACTCATCGAATTTTTGTTTGACGCATAAAATGTAATTGTCCCTGTCATAATAAAAATACCCAATGCAGAAGCAATCATTAACTCAATTAAGGTATAACCCTGTTGAAATAGTTGGTTTTTATTTTTCTTGTTGCTGTTAATCTTCATACCTTAACCATTACTATTTGTTCATGTGTTGTCGTATTTGTATTTTTATCGACATTATTAAATTGCACTTTGATAACACAAGCACCTACAGCATCACAGTTCAATGATGCCTTCGCATTGGGCAATACATCACTCAAATTTTGCAACCAATAATATCTAGCTTTTACAGACTGAGAGGAACTGGGCGTTGGTGCAGTCAAGTCACTTAATGCTTTTAAAGAATTATCAGGATTCGTCGCAATATTAAAATCACCTGCTTTTGCTGCGGGCGAACTAGAAAGCAATAACCCAACCATACCCTGCAAGGCAAAAATAGCTTGTGTATTGGTATAGGAAACAGTCGCATTATTAACACTGGATATTTGCAAACCTGCAAGCCCCATTAACCCAACCGACATAACTAAAACAGAAACTAATACTTCAATCATGCCCATACCTTTCTGTTTCACCAACAAAATATGCGGTACGAGGAAGAAGGATCTTACTGACATAACGATACTCCTGACAAAACACTGCCTTTACTAGCCCGAATATTGCCTGCAAAAGTAAGACTAAGTATACGTGACAAATTATTGTCATTATCAGGACGACATAAGACAAGATAACCATCAGATACTGCTTGCGTACCACTCACAATACCAAGAGGAGAACCTGTTGCTGAAAATCCTACATAACTTGCGAATACGCTATCTTTTGACTTTAACGTATAAGCACTATCAACATCAGCATAAGACTTAATCAATTCATCTGACCCATCTTGCGTACCATTGCCATTATTATCTGAGAAAATAATCCATCCTCCTTGCCACCTATAGCCTGCTGCTGTTGTATTTGGCTTAACCGTGACTTGAACGCCCCTTTTAATTGCCTCGTTTTGTGCAAGAAACAATGCCATAGAAAGTTCGCTTGAATAGCGTTGTGTTTTATTATTAGTCATTATTTCAGCAAAATACGGTGTGGAAATAGCTAATAAAATACCTGCTATAGCAACTGTGACAAGCATCTCAATAAGGGTAAAGCCCAAGCATTTATTATTATCATTCATTTGGTGAGCGGCCATTTTATGGCTAGTTTTAATTAATTTTTTATTGTTATATATTTTTTTCCCAATGATCATACGCTATTCGCAACGTTTTATCAGCACCACCTGTCTAGAAAACAATCATTAACCATACATCCAAAGATAAGTACTTACGCACAGGATTTTCTAGGTTTAAAGCACAGCATCTGTATAATCTCGCTTCCATATATTATCAGCAAAAAAACGACCTTTGTTATGCCAGAATTACCCGAAGTAGAAACGACACTTAGAGGCATTAGCCCTTCTATTCAACAGCAGCGTATTGATAAAATTGTCATAAGACAAGCCAAATTGCGTTGGCCTGTTCCTGATGAAATTCATTGCCTTGAAGGACACACCGTTAAAAGTGTGACCCGTCATGCTAAATACATTCTCATCAATACTGCAACAGCAGGAAGCGCCATTATTCATTTAGGTATGTCTGGCAACTTAAGCATTACAAACCATGACAAACCTGTTGAAAAACATGACCATATCGACGTTATCTTTAACAGCAATATACTGCTACGCTTCAATGACCCACGTCGTTTCGGGGCAATCCTATGGTCACAAGACCCCTTAAACCATCGCTTACTCAGTAAGCTAGGTCCAGAACCCCTCAGTGAAGCCTTTCATACACAACACCTCTACCAACGATCACGTAATAAACACATTGCTATCAAACAATTTATTATGAATTCACACAATGTAGTCGGTATTGGCAACATTTACGCCAGCGAAGCGTTATTTATGGCGGGTATTGACCCACAAACCCCATCTGGACACATAGACTTAGCCCATTATGAAAAGCTAACCTTGATGATCAAAGAAGTATTAACCAAAGCTATTCAACAAGGTGGCACAACATTGCGTGATTTTGTGAATCCTGATGGACAAACGGGTTACTTCCAAGTCAGCCTCAATGTCTATGGCAAAGCTGAACAACCCTGCCCTAACTGCTCACAACCAATACAAAAAATTATCCAGTCACAACGTTCAACATTTTACTGCACACATTGTCAAACATGACGCTAACCCCCCTTTCAAAACCACTCAATCGACGTTTTTCAGTTGCCCCCATGCTCGATTGGACTGACCCTCATGAACGTTACTTCCTACGACTTATTAGCAAGAATGCACTACTATATACCGAAATGGTCACTACAGGCGCACTGATTTATGGTGAACGA
Organism: uncultured Thiothrix sp.; assembly: GCA_964396615.1. Classification (GTDB taxonomy): domain Bacteria; phylum Pseudomonadota; class Gammaproteobacteria; order Thiotrichales; family Thiotrichaceae; genus HyVt-477. The sequence continues at coordinate 3,437 of CAYNGN010000293.1, forward strand.
GATCGCTACCTACATTACAATACTGAAGAACACCCTGTCGCCTTACAACTAGGCGGCAGCAACCCAAAAGAGTTGTCAATTTGCACTCAAATGGCGGTTGACTATGGCTATGATGAAATAAACCTCAATGTAGGCTGTCCAAGCCAACGCGTACAAAAAGGCGCATTTGGCGCATGTTTAATGCGTGAACCTTCACTCGTTGCTGACTGTGTTAGTGCCATGCAAAACAAAGCAAACGGGCACCCTATTACCGTAAAAAATCGCATTGGTGTTGATGATCATGAAGGCTACGAAAAACTCTACCATTTTATTCAGACGGTTGCTGAAGCTGGCTGTCAAACCTTTATTATTCACGCAAGAAAAGCACTCCTCAAAGGCCTAAGCCCAAAAGAAAACCGAGATATTCCTCCGCTTGATTACTCAATGGTTTATCAGCTAAAAAAGGACTTTCCACAGCTAAACCTAGTCATCAATGGTGGTATCAAAACACTGACAGCGTGTACACAACACTTACAACACGTTGATGGCGTAATGATCGGGCGAGAAGCGTATCATAACCCCTATTTATTAGCACACGTTGATCAGCAATTTTATAATAGCCCAGAGGCCTCACCAAGCCGTGAAAAAATTTTGCAGCAATACCTCCGATATATTCAACAACAACTGAAAAAAGGCACGTCTTTAAACCATATGACACGTCATATACTAGGACTTTATCAGGGTATTCAAGGCGTAAAAGCATGGCGTAGACATCTATCAGAATATGGATCACGATCAGGTGCTGATGAAAAGGTAGTACACAAAGCAGCAGAATACGTCAACTACCCGCCCCTGAAGGAGCGGGCTTGAGTCGTGAGATTCGAGATACGTC
>CAYNGN010000294.1:0-1628 GCA_964396615.1 uncultured Thiothrix sp.
TAGAGCATAAGGTTCCCATTTCTTATCTTTGGCACTACTCAGCAAACTAGGTGTTTTATAGCCCATGCGTAAGCTAGGCAGCTTTGCTGGCTTTTTTAACACGAGACTACGCAAACCAAGCTGCTCAACTTCAGTACGAGGCTTTGTTTCAGGTAATGTAACCCGTTTAAAACCTGCAAAATATTTTTTCGCCATGGCAAAAACAGCCTCGACCTCAACATCACCCACCACGACCAGAGTGGCATTATTCGGTGCGTACCATTTTGCATACCAATCGCGTAAATCAGGCAGTTTCATATGATCAAGATCCACCATCCAACCAATCACAGGCGCACGATAAGGGCTATTTAAAAAGGCAACTGAATTGAATTGTTCACGCATTAAAGAAGTCGGTTTATCATCAACACGCCAGCGACGCTCTTCTTTTACTACATTTATTTCTTTAGAAAACTCTTTCTCATCCAGTACAAGGTTACGCATTCTATCCGCTTCTAGCTCCATCGCTACTTCCAAACGGTCTGCTGCTAACACTTCGTAGTAAGCGGTATAATCTTGACTGGTAAAAGCATTATTTCGCGCGCCATTAACGGCTAAAATATTTTCAAACTCACCCGATTTACGGTTAGTCGTGCCTTTAAACATCATATGCTCAAGCACATGCGAAAGACCTGTAATGCCTTCGTGTTCATAGCTCGTACCAACACGGTACCAAAGCTGCAACACGGCAACAGGCGCACGACTATCTTTTTTAACCAGCACTTTAAGACCATTTTCTAACAGTAGCTCATGTACTTGATTGGCTTTTTTGGCGGTAGCGCTGTCCATGTCAGCATAAGCAACGCTCACGTTGATGGATAAGGGCAGACTGAGCAACGCTGTCAGCAAGCATCTATTAACGGTATTTTTCATAAGGACGACTATCTTCCATGTTGTTTATTATTATAAAAAAAGGCTGATTGTACGGTGTTTGGTCTCAAAAAGAAAAATAAGCCTGCAACAAGGATGGAAGATCGTTGAGGTGAAACCAATTAAAAACCGACACAAACCTGACAAAGAGATTAATCGCCTAATTTTTGGGTCAATAACGTACAAAATAGATTACAAATCTAATTTAATTCCTATCGTATAGTTTTTTGTATCCATTTTAGACGTATCAAAATCTTTAATTTCTAACTTATTACCATAATCGGTATAACCAAGAAAAAAGGAAAGCAGAGGATTGTAATGATAATTAGCTTCTATACCATAAGTAAACTCTGTGGATGAATCAGACACCGCACTTAATACATCTGCTGTCCTAAACGACCCATCAACCTTGATAAGACCTGCTTTTGGAGTAACAGAAAATTGGGGGGCTAAGGGCAATGTATAAGTGGCAAATAGACCATAACGACTAATATCTTCCTTGGAAAATTGAGGGTGTTCAGAAATATTTTTGCTATATTCTAAGCGTGCGCCAATATTTCCTAAGACTTTCATCCCAGCAAATCCTGTCCCTATATCACCGTCATTATCACCTTTAGAATAGCCTAAGCCAATTTGTGAAAAACCTCCCGCTGTAGCGAATGGGCTAAGTAGAGTGAAACTTACGACGATTATATTTCTTATTATTTTTTTCATAATGTATG
>CAYNGN010000294.1:1638-4003 GCA_964396615.1 uncultured Thiothrix sp.
TACCATTTGTGTCAGAATAAAAGTATTTTGATTCATTCTACTAAAAATGACTACGATCTCTAAATCTCTCTGACAATTAACACTTTGCTCCCATACAAAAAATAATTGACTAAACCAAGACTACGTTGAAAATGAAGACAAAGCAGATTATTGAAAATAATGATATCCTCACCCTGTAGGTTATGCGAAGTTACCGAAGTAGAGATGCTTATTTAGCAAACACCACCACATGATCCAACTCCAAAGCAATACCAACTTGCTCACCAATCTCATGTTGATGATGGGAATGCTCTAAGGTCAGCAGTGTACTGCCATCATCAAGGCGTAAAGTGTACAGAAAATCTGCACCACGAAAACTACGAGCAATAATGGTTGCTTTTAGTGTTGAAGACACATCCAACACAATATCATCAGGGCGGATAAAAACATTAACCTTGCAACCCGATGGACAACCATTGGGGACTTTACCCTTTAGTATCGTCAGTCCTGTACGAATTTCATGTTCATCCAGCACTTCACCATCAATAAAAGTCCCCATGCCAATAAAACTGGCAATAAAAGGCGTGGCAGGTTGGTGGTATAACGTGTAATCATCCGCCCATTGACGTAATTTTCCCTCTTCAATCACGCCAATATGATCGGCAACCGCAAATGCTTCATTTTGATCATGGGTTACTAACACCGCCGTGGTATTTTCTTGTTTGAGAATATCACGTACTTCTTGCGCCAATACTTCACGCAATTCTACATCCAAACTGGAAAATGGCTCATCCAATAACAACAAGTCAGGACGTGGCGCAAGCGCACGAATCAGCGCAATACGTTGTTGCTGTCCGCCTGACAGTTCATGTGGATAGCGTTGTTCAAAGCCTTTTAGCGACACTAATTTTAATAATTGTCGAGTACGCTGTTTTTGCTCACTGCGTTTTAAGTGTCGAATGCCAAAAACGATATTGTCTGCGACGGTTAAATGCGGAAATAGAGCAAAGTCTTGAAACACCATGCCCATATTACGTTTTTCAGGCGGCAAGCAAGTAGCCACATCACTGATAATACGTTGTTTGAGCTGAATACTCCCTGTTTGTACCGATTCAAACCCCGCAATCGCACGCAACAGACTGGTTTTTCCACAACCACTTGGTCCCAACAAACAACCAATATCCCCTTCATTAACTTGTAACGAAACATTTTCAACCACCACATTATTGCCATAAGCGATGGAAACCTGATCAACGTTTAATAATGGACTCATATTTCTTTATTAGCCTTTTTTTTATTGCCTGGCGTACGCGATTGACTAATTGCTTTACTGAGTAATATAACGGGCAAAATACCTGCCAACACAATCATTAAGGCAGGTGCTCCCGCATCAGCCAGTCGTTCATCAGCAGCCATTTCATGCGCGCGAACGGCTAGTGTATTGAAATTAAATGGACGTAATACCAACGTAGCGGGCAGTTCTTTTAATACATCAACAAATACTAATAATAAAGCCGTCAACACTGTGCCACGCATTAAAGGTAAGTGAATGTGGTGTAACACAGCAAGCGGCGACAAACCCAATGAACGCCCCGCATCATCCATAGTCGGTTTTATTTTCCCCAACCCTGATTCAATCGCTTGGACAGAAACAGCCAGAAAACGTACTGTATAAGCAAATAACAAGGCAAAAATCGTCCCTGATAACAGCAGACCTGTTGAAATGGCAAAATACTCACGCATCCACGCATCAACGGTATTATCAAACCATGCTAATGGCATAATAATCCCTACCGCAATGACCGTGCCAGGAACGGCATAACCTAATGCCGCTGTGTTGACACTTGCCCGCATCCATACCGTATGATGCAAGCGCTTGCTATAAGCTAATAATAACGCCACCACAACGGCAATCAATGCCGCGAGTGAAGCTAATAAAACGGAATGCATGACCAATTTAAAAAAGGCAGCATCCATAACCGTTTCAGCAGTGGTAACTGACCACCAAAGTAATTGTAAGGCAGGAATTAAAAAGCCCAATAATAATGGCAATAGACAAGCAATAAAGGCGAATACCGCTTTTTTACCACGTAACTGAAAACGTTTGATAGCCCCATGTTTGTTCGAGGTATGATGAAATTTAGCCCGCTTACGTGACCAGCGCTCCAGTAAAATAAGTGCAAAAACAAAGCCTAATAACAAAGTTGATAGTTGTGCCGCTGTGGTACTATCACCCACACCATACCATGTGCGAAAAATACCTGTGGTAAAGGTGGTAACACCAAAAAACTCAACCGTACCAAAATCAGCTAGCGTTTCCATAAGCGCTAATGATAGCCCTGTTACAATCGCAGGACGTGCCAACGGTAGTGCAACACGAAAGAAA
>CAYNGN010000294.1:4013-4267 GCA_964396615.1 uncultured Thiothrix sp.
CCCTACGGGCCACATGTCTTGCTAAACTACAGACACCATCAACACGGGTACACCCCAGACTACTCCTGTCGGCTATACACGCGACTGATTGTTCCAGAAAGGCCGCTCGCGCCATCATATACACATAGGGATACAGCACCAGTGATAACATGACAATTGCGCCACCAATAGAGCGTATTTCAGGAAACCAATATTCACCATAGCCTAAGCCTGTAGCATTGCGTAGCGTACTTTGTACAGGCCCTGCAAAATCA
>CAYNGN010000295.1:0-4266 GCA_964396615.1 uncultured Thiothrix sp.
TAGTCTACAGTAAAATAAGCACTAAAAAGGCCGAGAAGTTCTCGGCCTTTTTAGGCAACATCCATCATTTGTTAGATTGCTTACCTTGATTATCCTGTTTGTTGTAACATTTCTTCTGCTTCACGTTTCTGTGCTGAATTACCTTCAATAACCACTTCCTCTAACGTGCATCGAGCGCCTTCAACGTCACCCATATCAAGGTAAGCTCTCGCTAAATCAAGTTTAGTACCAATATGAGCATCTTGCATTTCCTGATCATCATCAGGTAGGTTGAGGAAAGATAATGCATCATTATCATCGTCATCATCACTTAGACGACTTAACTCACTACTGTATGAACCTGTTGGTAAAATTTTATCAAGTCCTGAACTACTATCAAGCTCCAAATTCAAACTTGCACTATCATTAGCTATTGTTGACTCAGCATCCTTAAAGTTTAAAACATTACTATTATCTGTTTCAAAACCATCTAAAGCACCAAGCTCCTCCAAGCCCCCGAGACCTTCTAAGTTGTCTAAGCCTTCAAAATCAAATTTGTCATCAGCACCTAAATCAGAAAACTCAGATAAATCAAGATCACCTTTCAACTCATCACCAATAGTCGTATCACCTAATGAGATATTAGCGTCATCAGGAAGATCAAGACCATGACGACTCTCATCAACAGCATTCGCATCTGATAAATCGAGATCATCAAAACCTGAATCAGCATTAAGCAATGACTCAAACTCCTCACTACTAACTGAATCATCCATTCCCATAGACAGGTTATCATCTACTTTATCGGTATCAGCAAGCACATCACTCGTTGCAAGACCTGCAGTAACCGCTGCTGCAACACCTGCAACACCTGCAAAAACAGTTGCGGCTTTTGTTGATGATTTTTCAGCAAACATATCATTTTCAGGAGCAACTTTCTTACCTAGCTCAACAATCTTTTCCCAAAGCTCTTGTTTATTATCACCTTCTGCTTTAAGGAAGTCTTTAGCTGAAGCAACAAATGCTTTGCTATCATCAGCCATTTGATAATTTTCAAGTAACTTATAACGATACTCTAACTTTGAAGGTTTTTCTGCAATCGCCTTTTTAAGCTCTTCTTCTGCTTGCTCGTGTAGACCATAAACAATGTAAACATCCGCTTCTTGTAAAACTTCATCGTCATCCAATGAAGCATCTGCAGAAAGCACTTTGTCCAGCTCGTCTTCTCCAACATCACGAACCTCATCAGTCGCTTCAGGTTTATGAGTACGACTTTGGACATTGTCATTAGATCCATTTGTTGCATATTCATCAAGCTTAGGATCAAAAGCAGTATCAAATGTCTCATCTGCTAAATCAAAATCATCATGCCCATTATTAATAAATTCATTGTCAGCCTCAGCGTCCAGTGCCTGACGACGGCGTAAGAATAAACCACCAAGAATTAAAGTAAGTAATGAACCCCCACCAATCATAGCCACTAGTGGCGACTTCAATAAGTCCAATAAACCACCTTCTTCTGCTTTATTATCAACAGCAAAAGAACTTGTTGCGGGTTGCTCATTAGCAGGCTTTTCAGCAACTGTTTCATGTTCAATCGTTGCTGTTGCTTTTTCTGCTGTATTAACTTCATCATCTCGGATGATAAGGTTATCTTTCTGCTCAGCCTCATTACCAACACTTGTCGCTAAGTCTTCAGCTTCATTGACACGAGCCTGACTTTCTTGGTCAACAGCTACAGGCTTACCCGCCATAGAGCTATCAATTAAAGGCTTATCGACATTGGCAACACCTGCACTCGCCAACTGACTTTCTAGGCGTGATAAACGCTCATTTTTAAGCGTTATGAGTCTATCTTTTTTACGTACAATAGCTTCCAGCCTGCCAACACGTGTTTCAAGTTCAGCATTCTTGCTTGACGTACTGGCTAAAGCTTCTTCAGCTAACGCCAGCTTTTTCTGTAACTCAGGAGTACCTGAGCCACTAACATCATTGGCATTTGCTGCTTCAGGCTTACTTCCAACAACACTTAATTTAGCAGTACTACTGGTATCTGCTTCAGCCTGCGCATCTGCTGTTTTACTCGCATTTTGATTATCTGGATTACTAGCCTCTTTTGCAGCATCTGCTACAGCACTACTCTTTGTACCATTGGCCACTACAGGCTTTTGGGCAACTGTTTTAGATGCTAAACCTTTACGATATTGTTTCCATGCAGCATAGTGTTGCTTAATTTTAGCCCTTGCTGCTGACTTAGAGGACAAAGAAACATCTGCACGAGAAGGCTGGGTTAACACTTCACCTGTTTTCAAATAATTAATATTATTCTTTGCAAATGCATGAGGATTTGCTTTGAACAAAGCAATCATCATTTGGCTACTAGTTACACCAGGGTAACGTAAACGTGACGTTACTTTGTGCATGGTATCACCACGCCTCACACGATATTTTTTCCCTCTCGATACTCTAGTCGATGCAGCTACAAGCCTAGCAGCTCCCAAAAGCCCTGCTTTTTGTTTTTCCTCTTGTTCTGCTATTTTAGCTTCCGTTTCAAGCATACTTGCTTGTGCTGTTTTTGCTGATGAAGCTTGTTGCTGATTTTGTTGTTTATTAGCATCAGCGCGATTAACAACACCCGATGATTTAGGCTCCGCCCGCACAGAAGCTGTATTTTGTGGTGTTGCATCACCTGCTTGCATAAGGACAGGCGGATCAAGCAACACCGTATACTCTTTCAACAACTGCCCTTGAGGCCAACTAACTTCTAACAAGAAGTTCAAAAAAGGCTCTTGAACGGGTTGAGCAGAAGAAACCAAAATAACAGGCTTGCCATTTTGAGTTGTTGTACGGAACTTCAAGCTATTAAGATAAGTAGGACGATCAATACCAACACGATTAAAAACATCAGCTGATGCTAATTTAACGCGTAGTTGTGCAACTTCTTTAGCATTAGTCGATAATAATTCTATTTGAGCATTCAGTGGCTGGTTTAGTTGTGAAGATGATTGTAACTCACCTAGACCTAATGCATTTAGTGCCACTGGATAAGAAGTAGCCACCGATACGGCTAAACCAAGTGCTGTTCTTTTTTTCACAGAAATACCCCTTTCCATTAGAAACATTTGCTAGATCCATTCAATACTATTTTCTCTAGTCTCAATGTAATAGGAAAAAATGAATAGTTAATTTGAATTGTTATTATAAAAGTTATTTAACCTAAACTTTAATACTAGTTAAGTAGTTGATTAGCAAAAATTAGTGATCTCTATTACTCAAGATCGTGTAGTGTGTTCTTGTTATTTTTAGCTGCATATTAAATCAACACACTCATTAACAGTTACTGAACTTAGGAATCACATTGCTAATTAGTATCTTATCATCACTCTAAACCTTTTAAATAACCATTAATATATTAAAAACTTATACGACACTGCTAAACTAATATCTTAACGACGACTCTAGACCGTTGATCATTAGATGCAGCATCCTCAAATATGTATGACATTATATAGCAGGTTGCTTTACGTAAACAGAAAATGCTTTAAAAACAAACAGATAAACTTAATACAAGTAAAAAAGCTACAAATAATCCTGAATTAGCTTTTCCGCAATTTGAATACTATTCAATGCCGCACCTTTACGCACATTATCAGCAACAATCCATAAATTGAGACCGTTCGAGTGTGAAATATCTTCTCTAATCCGTCCAACATAAACAGAATCAGTATTCACTGCTTCCGTTACCGCAGTAGGATAACCACCCTCATTACGCTCATCAATAACCACGCCACCTTCGGCATGCTCAAGTATTTCCCTTGCTGCCTCAGCGGTTAGTTTATCTCTAGTCTCAATATGCACTGCTTCAGAATGACCGAAAAAAACAGGTACACGAACGGCTGTTGGATTGACAACAATATCGTCATCTTCAAAAATTTTTCGCGTCTCCCATACCATTTTCATTTCCTCTTTGGTATAGCCATTATCCATAAACACATCTATATGTGGTAACACATTAAACGCAATTTGCTTAGGATAAATTGCGATATCATCAATCGGCTGTCCACTCAATAATTTAGCTGTTTGTCCTGCTAACTCTTTAATCGCAGAAGTACCTGTTCCTGAAACCGCCTGATAAGTTGCAACATTAATTCGGGTAATCTTCACCGCATCATGCAATGGCTTTAGGGCTACCAACATTTGTATGGTAGAACAATTAGGGTTTGCAATAATACATCTAAGGGTATGCTGTGCTATTGCATGTGGATTAACCTCAGGCACAACCAATGG